>NZ_JBSMDE010000001.1:0-13319 GCF_056497305.1 Caldithrix sp.
CACAATACCAGATTTTTAAATCCTCTTTTGTTCAATTTTTTTAATAGATCTCTGGAGGGCACAAGCACCCGCTCAAATTGGCTGTAAAATTTTAAAAGGAATTTCCAGCAGACATTTTCAAATAAGGCAAAACCGTAATATTTAAAGTAAGAGGCAAAATCCGTATGAAAGATGGCCAGCGAAGGCAGTTTATTTTTCCTTGCATATTCCACGCCTGCCTGTCCCAGAAAGGTCGGACTGCTCACATGCACCAGATCGGGCTTAAATTCGTCCAGCATTCTAAAAATCTCATATTTATCCGGCAGGCCAATTTTGTATTTGGGATAAAGGTAAAAGGGCAGAGAAGGCACCTGTTGCACGCGGTCAGCCCAGGAAAATTCCTCTGGAGGTTTGAACGGCGAAAAAACTTTAAACGGAATCCCTTCCCTTTCAAAATAATTGAAGATATTCAAATAGGTCCTTGAAACGCCGTCCAGATTGGGCGGCAGACTGTCGGCAAAAATCGCTAATCTCATTTTTGTTTCGTCCTTTAATTTGTTCAGGCAGAGTATAAAAAGAGCATGTTGTTAAACCTTTAGAAATGAAATAGATTTTCGTTAAAGATTGAGTCGGCCTGCGCTGAGGCATCCTGGACTATTTAAATGGGTGAGGGAGATGAGGTGGGGCCTGGAGCAAATAGCGTAAAATGGTTGGCCGATTCTGCAATCCAATCGGCCAACCGGTGAATGGTTAACGTTACCTGAGTTCGCTTAAAAAAGGAAATTGGTCCTTACTCTCCCGCCCGGCCGGAAGAGTAATCTTGCAACTCCAATAAGAACAATCAATCTTTTAATAGATTTTCTTACTGGAACGGTAAAAAAGCGCCTTTTAAGCGTGAATTCTGTCCTTTTTCAAAAATCAAACAAACAAATCGGGTACGGACAAATAGCGCTCTCCCGTGTCGTAGTTAAAGGTCAGCACTTTTTTAGGCTGTTTGCTGTTCTGCAGTTTTTGGGCCACGGCCGCCAGCGAGGCGCCGGTGCTGATGCCCACCAGAATGCCTTCCTGGCGGGCCGCCTGTTGGGCAAAGCGAAAGGCCTGTTCTTTGCTGATTTGAATGACGCCGTCCAGCAGATCGGTTTTCATGATGGCCGGGACAAATCCTGCGCCAATGCCCTGGATGGGATGCGAGCCGGGCTGGCCGCCGCTGAGCACCGGCGACTGATCCGGTTCCACGGCAAACACCTTTAAATGCGGCCATTCTTTTTTCAAAATTTCAGCCACGCCGGTAATGTGGCCGCCCGTCCCAACGCCGGTAATAAGCCAGTCAAAACCGTCCGGGAAATCCTGTAAAATTTCCTGCGCAGTAAATTTTTTGTGCGCCTGCACGTTGGCTTCGTTTTCAAACTGCATGGGCATCCAGGCATTGGGCAGTTTGGCAGTCAATTCCTCTGCCCGCTCAATGGCCCCTTTCATGCCCTGCTCTTTAGGCGTCAATTCAAATTCTGCGCCGTAAGCGGCCATCAGGCTGCGGCGTTCAATGGACATGGATTCCGGCATCACCAGAATCAGCCGATAACCTTTTACGGCGGCTACCATGGCCAGTCCCACGCCCGTATTACCGGAAGTGGGCTCAATGATAACGCTGTCCCTGGTCAAAATTCCTTTCTGCTCGGCGTCTTCAATCATGGAAAGGGCAATGCGATCTTTGATGCTGCCGCCAGGATTGGCGCGTTCCAGCTTTAGCCACACTTCGTGCTGCCGGTCAAACAGCCGGTTGATGCGCACATGGGGTGTATTTCCGATTTGTTCCAGTATATGATTAAACTTCATGACGATCTCCTTTATTTAGATATGAAACATGAGCGCCTGTTCTTTTTCCAGTTTAGAACGTACGCGTATTTCCGAGGTGTTGTAAACAATGGAATACGGCGGCACGCTTTTGGTTAGCCAGACGTTGCCGCCGATGATGCTGTCGTGTCCGATTACCGTTTCGCCGCCTAAAATGGTGGCGCTGGAGTAAATGATGACATTATCTTCAATGGTTGGGTGCCGTTTTTTTTGCGCCAGAGCTTTGGAAACGCTTAAAGCGCCAATGGTTACGCCCTGATAAATTTTTACGTTGTTGCCAATTTCCGTAGTCTCGCCGATCACGATACCTGTGGCGTGATCGATGAAAAAGGAATGGCCAATGCGGGCGCCCGGATGGATGTCCACCCCGCTTTTGTAATGGGCATATTCCGTAATCAAACGCGGAAAAACGGGTACGCCCGCTTCATAAAAAATGTGCGCGATGCGGTAAGCGTAAATGGCGTAAAATCCAGGATAGGCAGAGATGACCTCATCCAGCGTCTCGGCAGCCGGGTCGCCCTCATAAATGGCCTGCGCATCGCTCCACAGCAGTTCGTACACATGGGGCAGCTGCTCAAAAAATATTTCCGTCACCCCGCCAGCGCTGTTGTGCATGCGTCCCTCCAGCGAGTGCAAAATATGCGTCAGTTCCCTGCGCAAAACCGACATTTTGCCTTTGATTTCATCCACGCTCAAATACTGAGCCTGCTCGCTGAAATGCGGAAAAAGCAGGGCCAGCAGTTCATCAATAAACTGATGCACTTCTTTCTTCGATGGAAAACTATTCAGGTGTTCTACGTGCCTGGTTAATAGTTGCTGACTGAAATGTTTAAAGGTATTCATATTAGACCCTCATTTACAATTATTTGTTTAGATTTTAGGACATCCTTTGCAGGTGTTTGCCTGCATGTGATCCTGTTTATTGTTCCCTTCTTTTTTAAGTAAAGTAAGGGAAGGGATGTCCTGTTTTGCGATTAAGTCCTTTTTAAGGAATCACATGTAATAATTCGCTACCGGTTTAATGACAAAACCTGATTATTTCAATTACAAAATAGCGATTGGCTATGATGCTTAATAGAAATTATTTTGGATGTGTAAAGATTAGTAACAACAGCAACAACAACGGAAGGCATGAGGGAAGGTAAAAAAGGAAAGGGAAGTGATAGAGGCGTTTAATTGAACGCTCCCTGAGAAACTGGGACTCAAATTAAAAAAAACAGTCGTTTTTGACATAAGACCCTCCATTATGCTTGTTAAAGTGATCTGGCGAATTATAATTACAAAAACGGCCAGAAGCAAATAATTATTCCACACAAATTAGTTAAGATGTTACAAATTATTCGGCCGGGCTTGATTTTTATTTCCTCTTGCGGGGTAATGGGGTTCTGATTTCTTTCGATATCAAATTTTTTAAAACAGCAAGTACTGCATAAGAAGTGCGGTCCGTGCCAAATGACATTTCGAAGTCCGATTTATCTGGGGAAGAATCCCTTACACTTGCAGGACAAATTTTCCGCTATCGCGGAAAAGTGTATGTGTGTAAGAGTTAAGAGTGTAATAGAATACTTCCCTTAAAAGATCAAATCCCGCCACAGCGGGATGCGAAAATTTTTATGCTGAAGATCCTAACCCCCCCGCCCCCTTCCCTTCTTTTAATAAAGGGAAGGGGGAGCAAATTGTGCCGCTTTGCTGAGTTTTAGCCTTACATGTTAATAAATTTTATTTTTTTTCTAAATCTTTGTGCTCTCTGCGGTTGTTTTTGGTCGCGGCTTTGCTGCCTTAGAATACTTCCTCCAAAACTTCAATCCCGCTTAGCGGGATGCGAAAATTTTTGTGCTATGTGAGGAAGTAAATCTGTTGAATTGTTGAATGGTTGAATGAGCATCGGGCTGACACAGCGAATTCCCATTGTTCGTGAATGGTATTTCCAACATAGGTGAGAAAATTCCCCCACCATGCCCTCCCCCTCTCCCAGAATAAAAATCTGGGAGAGGGGGATCGAGGGGGTGAGGGCAAATAATTCTTTGCGTCCTTTGCGGTTTTTTAAAGGTTGCGGCTGTGCTGCCTTGGAATAACACCCGGCACTATGTACCTATTCAATTATTCAACAACTTTAAAATTTTCGTGTTAATATTGTAATAAATGTTGCCCATTTTGAAGTTGTTCGTAATTGGTCATCCCTCAAGGAGAGTCGCGCTGCAGAAGCGCATTGTAACCAAAAATAAGATCATTCAACTGCCTTTCAGATTCAAATTCCTCTAAAAGTAGAAAAGGGTTCTTAGATGAGAAGACAGATTTTGTGCCATTAAAACAAAAATGGCGCAAAGGCTGCCTTCATTCCAGCCCTTACGCCAATCCTACAAATTTTTGTACTATTTAAATCGAATAACTCAAGCCGATCGAATATACCCGCCCCCGTTTAAAGCGGCTATAAATGTATTTCTGTCCCTTAAATTCCTGATATTTTTCAAAAGTAGGATTGAGCAGGTTTTTACCCGCAATTTTTAAAGAAACCTGTTTGAATAAGCGATATTTAAATGAGACATTTAACAGGCCGGCGGCTTTTTCGTACACATCCGGAGTACCGCCATAACTAACCTTGCTCAAGCGGTCTCCAAAAATATTGTAATAAAGCGATGATGTGAATCTCGCTTGCGGGTTACTGTAAGTTAAATTAATATTCAGCAAATAAGGCGATTGTCCTTGAAATGGACGGTGATCCACTGCGCCCGGGCGCAGATGGCGAATGAGTGCCAATTCTTCTGGTGCAATTTGAACGCTCGATCGAATGAACGATGCATTGCTTCCTATTAAAACATGGCTCAAATACTTGCTGACATCGTCTAATTTTTTACGTATTTCCAATTCGACTCCATACGCTCTGGCAAAGGCCACATTTTTCCATGTATTTTCTTCGAAAGAATTAAAGACACGTTCAATGGGGTTTTTAAATTTTTTGTAAAACCCGCTTACGGCCAATATTTCTCCAGGACGCGGAAACCACTCCCAACGCAAATCAATATTATCGATCTTACTTCGTTTTAAGGATGGATTTCCTACATAGACATCACCGCCCATAAAATCAAAAGTAGCAAAGGGGCCGATTTCACGAAATCTTGGCCTGGCAAGGGTTTTACTGTAAGAAAAGCGGAGATTCATTCCCTGGGTTACAGCATAAATAAAATTGACTGAAGGCAACCAATCTTTGGTTTTAATTAGACCTTTTTGCGCCGTAGAATCAGCCGTTTCCAGGAACATATCAGTCATTTCATAACGCGCACCGCCGATAAAGCGGAATTTTTCCAGGATGGGCAATTCGAACATTAAATAGCTGGCCTGGATATATTGATTAGCCGAATAATTATTACCGGGCAATCTATTTTCCTGAACGACAATTCCCCAATCGTACGACCGATATTCTTGCCCACGAATCTTGGTGACCAACGTATCTACCACACCAATATTCTCGTCCCTCAGCAAATGATTTGGATTTCCGTCAAATTCAAAGCCCTGGTGATCGACAAATTGGAATAATCGCTCGCGATATATTCGATCTTTATGTAAAAGGAAAAATCCCGTCTTAAAAGTACTCTCTAATCCGGACCATTGTGTAAACGGAAATTTGAAGTCAATGTAAAACTGATTTATGTTTTCATTTAAATTCCTGAAATACCGGGAAGGTGGCGTATTATCCTTAATGCCATACGTCCTTGTATTTGTGTCGTAATAACTGTTAAAATAGCGTTGATCTGGTTGATCTTCCGTTGTTTTCCCAACGCTGTAAAGCCATTGAATACGACTTTTAAAGAGACTGCGAAAGTAATGTTCTCCCCTTACCTGCCCATTCACCAACGTTCTTTCTTTAAAATTTAATGTCTGTGCCTGAAACACCCGACTTTCATCCATATCGTAAGGATATGAACCGGCTAAAGACCGAGCAGTCATTTCTCCGTTTTTATTGTAAATCCCGGTAAAACTGATCATTTGATCGCTATTTAACTGATAAGAAAGTTTTAGCAAACCACCCCAATGTACGTTTTGCGTGGACTTTGTTTCTTTTAAATCAAAAACGGATGCCATCACATCCTTTGTACCTTGATTCCAGCGACGGAAGACACCTTCGGAATATCCAGAAAAATTACGATTGTAACTCATACTGGCCAAAAAACCCAAAGGACGGGAAAACAATTTGAATTGATTACCAATGGAAAAGTTAAACGACCTATTGAGTCCTGGGCTGTACGAAGTTGGGCCCAGCTCACGATTGAATGATCTGGTCAAATTTGATATTTGTTGAGCAACGGTTCCTGTTTTATCATTGTTTGCCTCGGCAATGCTTGGTATTTTTAAATCTTTATTTTTAAAAACCTCTGGCAAATCCAATGTACCGTCACTCATTCCCAGCCAGCCCAATTGTCCCACATTAAAACCAAGAGCATTATTTTGATAGGTAACCTGTGAATTAAAAGCGGTAGCAACGGAAGTAAAAAATTGAAAACGATCAGGAAAATCTTTTGTTTGGATATCCACGGCTCCGCCAGAAAAATCGCCTGGCTTGTCTGGCGTAAAACTTTTTAAGGTAATAATATTATCAATCATATTACTGGGAATCAAATCGATCGAAGCCGTTTTTTTATAGGGATTCGCACTGGGCATCTCGGCTCCGTTAAGCCTTGTACTAATGTAGCGGTCACCCAGTCCACGAATGTAAAGATTCACCTCCTCACCTACGGAAGCACCCGTTACCTGTTTTAAGGCTTCGGCTGCGTTGCCGCTTCCGGCCTGACCAATGGCTTCGGAGCTTACTGCATCGCTAATAGCCACCGCTTTTTCACGGTTTTTAAGCAAGGCGGCTTCGGTGTTTTTAACAGCTTTTGCTTCCACCTCCACGACTTCAGTAGTTAAAATTTCAGGCTTTAAAGTTACGGTAATCTTACTGATTTTATTGGGCTTTACCTCAAGATTATTAATTCGCATTTCGGCATAACCGATCACCGAAACAATCAAGATATAATTACCTGCTGGAACCCGGTCGATTAAAAAATGTCCATTAAGGTCACTGGCTGCGCCCCAAACCGTATTCTCCAGATAAACGTTTCCCCCCACAATCGGATCGCCTGTTTCTTTATCTACTATTTGACCAGAAATTTTTCCCATCGGTTTTTGGGCGGCCAATGCAACGAAAAAATTCAGCAACAATACTACGATTACCAAGTTTTTCATCCCATTGAAACGATTCTTTTTTGAGTTCATAACATACATCTCCCTATTAATTTTTCCGATGATCCTTGCTAATCCAAATCGAGTTTTACTACATCCTTGAGTGCATTTAAGCAAGGCGTGTCATTTAATGCACAAATCGTCTTCCCCAATTTGCTTTACGCAAGGGATCATTATTGCCCCAAATAAAACCTTTTTATGAAGTAACATTTGAACTTTGCAATTTTCTGCCTGCAAAAATTCGTTTAATATTCCAGGGTATTCCGAAATTTTGCAAAAAATCCATTGTCTCCGGATAGTTCAGTGAACCTCATGTTCTTTTTCGCATTTATTTATTGTAAATGGTACAAATGAAATGTTTGATTTTTATTAAGAGCCCGTGAGATTTTTTTTTGTTTTTTGTTAAAAAAAACGGCAGCGTTTTTAACAAAGTCTGCCGTTTTTGGATTTATTTGGGTGGAATGCTTATTTCATAAGAATCATCTTTTTCGTTTCAACGCGGTTGCCAAATTGAAGCTGATAATAATAGATACCGCTGGCCATGTCGCCAGCATACCATTGAAATTGGTAGCTACCTGCGCTCATATTTCGGTTGACTAAAGTTGCTATTTTCCGTCCCAATACGTCAAAGACCACCAATTTAACATGTCCGGCTTTATTCAAATCAAAGCGAATATTGGTTAAAGGATTAAACGGATTTGGGTAGTTCTTCTCCAAGGCAAAATGTGTAGGCATGTTAAAGTTATTGCCAGCGGAACGAATGGCCGTGGGGTATGCCGCTAAATTGTGGTAAGCGGGGCCATCAAAAGCCGGACGTGGATCCAAACCGGCATCCTGCACACGGCTAATGCCCATTAACTGCGGATTCTCTTCCACATTTGCGTTTGCACCATCATCAAGATAGTTTTGAATCCAGCTCTGTTTGCCGAGTGAACCGGAAAGGTTAAACCAGAGATTGTTTTTGAACTGGATTTCTCCGGCCGCCAGACGATCCTTGCAATCGTTTGGCGAATACTTATCGCTCACATCCACACCGTAGCCATGATAGTCACCAAAAATACAGTTGGCATAAATACCGCCCCAGTTCTCCCGTAATTTAAACAATTCGTCCTGATCCGGATTGCTGGAATTCAGGCCGGAACCCAAATAGGTGGCATTGTAAATCTGGGCAAATGCTTTAGGCTCGGTAGTCACCGCTGACTTGGGCGCGCCGTCATGTTCTGCGCAACGGTTTCCAAAATTAAGATGCTGGATCACAAACACATATTGCATCTTTCCACGGTACCCCTCGTCAAGGTCAATGCCGTCATCTCCGCAAAAGGCCACAATCAGGTTCTTCATATTTACCGTACCGCCGAAAAATTCAAAACCATCGTCTTTGTTGGCAAACACTTCCACATGATCGATGGTCGTCCCGCGACCAACGCCGCCTAAGGTTAATCCGTTAATTTCGTTGCCTTCACCGATTTCAGCGCCGCCATGCCGAATGGAAACATAGCGAAATACTCCGGAATTATCATCGTCATCATCTCCGCCGTACAATCCGCGCGGCTCCGTGCTGGGAATCCCTTCGATATTGAATTCACCTTCCGGACGATTGATCCGGGCTTTTCCCAGGATTATCACACCGCCCCACAATCCTTTGGTGTCATACGATACATCCACAGGATTGCTCACATCGTCCGATTCTGCTGTGAAAATGATCGGGCGATCCGCCGTTCCTTCCGCGTAAATCTTTCCGCCGCGCGCAATGATCAAGGCGCTGGCATTTTCTCCCTGTCCGGGCATCCCTTTAATAACCGTCCCCGCTTCAATGTGCAACACCGCGCCTTCTTCGACAAATACGCGGCCGTTTAAATGGTACACGTTGTCCGCTGTCCAGTAAACCACATCGCCTGGCTGAATGTCGTCGTCGTTTACCGTTACATCGTGTGTGCCGCTGGTTGGCTCCGCCAAAATACCGTAGTGATAAAGCGCCGTCCATCCGGATGCCCAATTCGTGGAACCAAAGGCGCCTTTGTAATCCACTTTGTCAAAAAATTCGTCAGTGGCAAATGAAATATCTACCAACATGAGGATTGCTAAAGTCATGGATACAAGTGATTTGACCGTAAAATCTCTCATAAGTTTCTCCTTTACAGATAAATTGAACTTAAACAACTTTCAACTTTTTGTTTGCAAAACATAACGCAGGAGTATTAGGGCTTTATTTATTCAAAATTAAATTCTGATTAAAATTAATTTCTACCAGCTCAGGAAAAGTAAATCGTTGAATAACCAAAGAATTGACGGCAGGGATTAACTGCTTTAGAATGTTTCCTTTAAAAGATCTATTCCAGCCACAGCGGGATGCGAAAATTTTCGTACTGTGTGAGGAAGTAAAACCGTTGAATTGTTGAATGGCCTGTCCCCGAGGATCGGGATTTCCGCTTCGCTCCAACCGGCTGGATAACGGGCCTGTCAGGTGGCCAGACGGGCCTGTCCGGCTGCGCCTGCCAGACAGGCCTGTCCCCGGGATTCGGAGTTTTCGCTTGCATGGGAACAAAATTTGTGTAGGTGTTAGGGCAAGTCTCGAGCTGAAGCTCGAGTTACGTCTGCTTAGGAATTGTTTGCCAGTGAAAGGGATTCCTCCCCCGCTGAAGCGGGGGAGGAATGACACTCGGTACGGTCCTTCGCCTTTCAGGGCACTACTTGCCCTTTCACAAAATAATTCGTAATTCGTAATTTTTAATTAAATAATGCTCTTAATTGAATGTACAATTCGGCAAGGGATGAAGAAAAGAGTTAGCCTTCAGCCCCATGCTTTTTAGCCAGGTCTTACTCAGATCAAACAGATTTCAGAGGATTCTCTCAATCTCGGCTCCGATTTGCTTTAGCCGTAAATCAATCCGCTCATATCCACGATCAATCAGTTCAATGCGATCGATAATGCTGTGCCCTCTGGCAGCCATGGCCGCAATCAGCAAAGCAATACCGGCCCGAATATCGGGGCTACTCAGCTCTTGCCCTTTCAAGCGTGTGGGGCCATGCACAATTACGCGATGTGGATCGCACAGAATAGTATTAGCGCCCATAATAGAAAGCTTGTCCACAAAAAACATACGCGATTCGTACATCCAGTCGTGGCACAAAGTCATCCCTTGTGCCTGAGTGGCCAGCACAATCATCGGACTCATCAAATCCGTGGGAAAGCCTGGCCAGAGTCCTACCCGGACTTTGCCCGATTTGGAAATCAACTTTGACGGTTTAATTTGTAATGTCTTAGCATCCAGGAATTTCAGATCGACATTCATTTGTTGCAGATGAAAGGCGATCATGCGCAGATGGTCTTGCAGAGCATCATGAATGACCAGTTCACTGTGCAGGCAGGCTGCAGCTATGGCAAAGGTTCCGGCTTCGATATGATCGGGCACAATAGTGTGTTCAAAACCTCCTAAGTTTGGCTGACCGATGACCTCTAATCTGTTGGAGCCAATACCGGTGATTTTAGCCCCCATTTTGATCAGCGCCTGGCACAGGTCGGCAATATGGGGTTCGGAAGCCGCATTTTCAATAAGCGTTTTACCAGGCGTTCTGGCGCCAATCAGCAATGCATTGGCCGTTGCTGTAACCGAAGCCTCACGCAGCCAGATATGAGCCGGGAAAATTTTTGACCTGCGAAAAATAAAAATGTTGTCTTTGCTTTCAATCTGGGCGCCAAAGGAAGAAGCTACATCAAAATGGGCATCCAGATTACGTCGGCCAATCACACACCCTCCAGGCGGAGGCAAATGTACTTCGCCGGTGATGGGCAACATGCCCCCAATGAACAGTACCGAAGCTCGCAAATTGGTGCCCATGTGGTAAGGCAAATGCTGATTGTTCACTTCTCCGGTGATCCGGTAAACATTGGCTTTGAGTTGTTCCACTTTTTTGCCCACACTTTGCAAGAGCTCAAGCATCACATGTACATCGCGAATTTCTGGTACATTGTGAAGTGTGCACGGTTCGCGGGTCAGTAAAGTGGCGGCAATAATCGGTAGTGCTGCATTCTTATTGCCTGCGGTTTTTATTTCCCCCTGGAGTTTTTGTTCGCCCTGAATTAAAAATTTAGCCATCTTTTATCCTTTACATATCCTTGATTAAATCTTCTTCAAAACCAATTAATTCGATTTCCAGTTTTAACTGGACATTAGCCTTTTGTAACGCATCCTGTTTAACGCGTTGGATTAAAAACAGAACATCGCGGGCCCTGGCCTGACCCAGATTTTCAATAAAAGCCGCATGAGCAGTTGAAATTTGAGCACCCCCTTTCCGAAGCCCTTTTAAGCCCAGAATGCGATCAATGAAATACCCGACCGAAGGGGTCGGCAAATTCAACCGTTGTTGATCTTGTAAATTTAGATTCTGGAAAATGCACCCGGCGGAATTCTGAGGCTGAAGGCGCTTTTGCGATGCCCACCATTTGTAAAATTTCCGGGCTACCCCAATCTCCCCCTGCCATCCGTAAAAGATCAATTCCAGTACAATTTCTTTACTTTTTTGCAGGACGCTATAGTCATAGGCGAAACCGAAGTAGGCCTTTTCCACCTGTTTGGTCTTTTGTCCATCGAACAATGTGGCGGAACAGACAAAATCGCCAAAAAAATAAGGGCCACCATGTGCATTCATGTACACGGCGCCTCCTGTTGTGGCGGGAATACCGGCAAACCACTCGAGCCCCAGAATATTTTGTCGATGCATTTCGCGAATCAATGAAGAGAGACGCAGGCCCGATCCAACTTTGAGCAGAAGCGGCTGCAAATGACTAAAATTTTGCGGGAAAGCTGCAGGGTAGCGCGGAATGACAGGCGGTTTCAGATCGCCTGGCTCCGGCAATATTTCAAAATGGTTGAAATGATTGTGAACGATTAAGCCGTTGAACCCTTTATCGGCCACAAGCACATTACTGGCCTGTCCCAATACTTTAAAGGGCACATCGAACTGTCGGGCCAGAGCCAGGGCCGCTTTTAGCTGCTCCGGTCTGTGTACTTTAAGGTAATACCTGGCGGGCCCACCAATCCGTAAGGTAGTGATGCGCCCGAGCGGAAAATCGGGAATAATTTCCAGGCCCTTCTGACGGGCTGTTTGAATGAATGTTTGCATGGGGTCAACTAAAAATACTACTCAAATACCTGAATCCCGAATCAGGAAAGATGGTTACAATATTTACTTCACGATCAACCTCAGCGGCCACCTGAAGGGCTCCGTAAAGATTTGCCCCGCTGGAGCCACCGGCAATAATACCCTCTTCACGCGCCAAACGACGACTGTATTCAAAAGCCGTTTCATCATCAACCTGCAGCATGTCATCCAGCAAATCGAACTCAACGGTTCTTAAAATGAATTCATCGCCCAGCCCTTCCAGCCGATAGCGCATAGGTCGCACCAATTTCTTGTGTTTAAAATAGTGATAAAAAACCGATCCCTGCGGATCAATTCCGATCAACTTGATTTCGGGATTTTTTTCTTTTAAAAAACGACCTGCCCCAAACAAAGTGCCGCCTGTGCCAATCCCACAAACCAGGTAGTCAATCTGTCCCGAGAGTTGTTCCCATATTTCGGGCCCTGTTGTATGGTAATGGGCTTCATTGTTGTCTAAATTGTTGTGCTGATCCACATAGTAAGCATTGGGCGTGCGTTGGGCCAGATGCCGAGCAAAATTGTTGTAAGAATTTTCGTCTTCCGGAGGTAGTGAGGCATCAACCAGAATGGTCTCTGCTCCCAGATGCTGAAGCATTCTAATTTTTTCAGGACTGGTTGTATCACGAATGACGATTTTACATTTGTACCCTTTTTGAATGGCAACCATAGCCAGCCCAATAGCCGTATTACCTGAAGAATTTTCGATGATTGTATCCCCAGTCTTAATTTTGCCCATCCGTTCTGCTTTTTCAATCATATAGCGCGCAATTCGGTCTTTAACACTCCCTCCAGGATTCATGAATTCCAGCTTGGCAAAAATGTTGGCCTTTAAGCCTTGTGTGACAAAATTGAGTTTAACCAATGGTGTGTTTCCAATAGCCTCTAACAGATTAGCCTGTACCGACCCCTTTCCGTTCATTCTTTTTTTTCCTTTAAGCAACGATTCATCTAATTGCCATTAAAAATAAGGGCGAAATATAGGAAAAATTTTCACATAACAAAAATAGAATTTTTAAGTCAATAATGGAACCTGGTAGGGAGATTTTTAACAGGGGGGACAATGTCTTTGCATTTGGACTTTCCGGAAACAGGGGGAGGGGGGGGCG
>NZ_JBSMDE010000002.1:0-5115 GCF_056497305.1 Caldithrix sp.
CTTTGCCATTTGAGTCTCTGTAGGACTCAGCGATTTGTAAAGTCTCATGTACTTTATTATTTCTTTTGGATCGACTTACTTTAACAAACATAGAATAAATATAATAATAAAACAATTTTATAGCAAATAAAAATGCACTCGTGCATAGACTACAAAGAAATTGAAACAGGATAACTTAATTATTTGTTTTTATTACTTTGGCTTTTAAAAATTAGAAGTTAACTGTCAAACTGGGGTTATAACTCCCCCTTCCCTTTTTTAAAAGGAACAGGGCCGGGGGGATGGGTTTTAAAACAAAAGCTCGCCATAAATGCTTTGCCCGTAAAAAGTCGCGGACTGAAGCACGATTTACATTGCTTTTTCGAATGGTCTGCCAATGTAAGGGATTCTTCTCCCGCTGAAGCGGAATCAGAATGACATGCCGGCACGGTTCCTCACCGCCTGGGCATAAGTTGCCCCTTCGCAAATTAATTCGTAATTCGTAATTTTTAATTTTTAATTTAAAAATGTTTTTTGTGCATTCGTGGCTTTGTTGTGTTTTCTGTAGTTGGTTAATGGTTGAGACTGTGCTGCATTGGATCATCATCTGAAAATTAAATTTTGCATTTAAATGCTGGCTGTTTAAATTTGTCGTTGTTCTTTTGAAATACAAAGAACCCTTTCAGTAACGGGAAGCGCGGTGAAAATCCGCCACTGCCCCGCAACTGTGATGGGGGACGAAAGCCAGACACACGCCACTGTCCCAAAGTTTGGGATGGGAAGGCCTGGTTAGTAGGAAGATCCCAGAGTCAGGAGACCGACTGAAAAAGGGCTCTCACTAAAATTCCACGCGGGTGGAATGTGAGAACAGAGATTGGATTTTGTCAAACCAATCTGCCTTCCTTTTTTAGTCACTTCTTAGCGCTTTCCGCTGCTGAACAACAATTCATTAAACTGCATGGTACGGATGAAACATTTGTTACTTTTGCTACTCATGGTAATAAACACGGGTTTTGCCCGGCAACGCCCTCCTTTTTTACAGGTGCGTGACCTGTGGACTGGTAAACCTTTGCCTCAGGCTGAGCTTAAGACCGGTCAATTGAGCTGGCGCGTAAATCAGAGCGGGATGGTTGCGCTTGACAGCCTACCCCTTACTGCTGATCAGTCGCTTATTGTCACTGCACCTGGCTATTTTCCGGAAACCATAACCTTTAACTCCATTACCCACAATCCCTTAATTTATCTCACTCCGGTTGAACAGACCACCTTTATTACCGTTTCCGGCGATCGCGCTTATCGCTCCCCATTAAATATGCCTGCGCACCGTTCTGTAATTACCTTCGAGGGCCTGCCCACACCACAGGAGCTGGCCCAACAGCTAAGCCTGCAAAGCGGCCTCTTTTTAAAATCGTACGGCGCTCCTTCCAGCCTGCAAACCATCTCTTTGCGGGGCATGTCGGCTGAGCAAACCCAGGTTTTACTCGACGGCATTCCACTAAACAATTTGCAATTAGGTAGCAGCGATCTAAGCCTTCTGGAAGGGGCCGATATCCAGGCCATCGAGATTTACCGCGGTTCCAATGCTATTTTGGGCGGCAGTGGGGCCATTGGCGGGAGTTTAAACCTGCGTTCTACGGAACCCGGAGAAATTCTTAAACTGCTCATCGCTTCTGGCTGGAATTCTTTAAAAAATAAACGATTGAGCGCTCAGCTGCAGTGGCCCTTCCGGAATAGCCGGAATGTAATCACCTTTAGTCATGCCAACGGTTTAAACCACTACAACACCCGGGCATTGAATCACAATGTAGCTTTGCGGAATCGCGATTTTCGCCAAAACTTTGTAAGCTGGAAATCGGTTTTCCGGCCTGCCAGGGACTGGAAGTTTACGTTGCGTCTGGCGCAGTTCAAAAAGGCAGCCGGTGCGCCTTCGCCCTTTACCAATGCCAGCAGCGAAGCGGCCAATCGGGCCAGAATTACGCTGGACAACACCCTGGTGCACAGCGGCTTTCGCTACCAGAGCAATCCACTGGAACTCTTTTTTAGTACCTATTTTCGCAATGAATGGATGACTTACAGCGATCCGGTTTTAATCATCAACAATCAAGCACTGCACAGTGTACATTTTAATCAGGAAAAAGGCCTGCAGGGACGTTTCCACTACTCTCCTCGCCAGACGCTCTTAATCAAGGGCGGAGTGGAATTGGCAGAGCAAAAAATTTCGAGCAGTAATGCCGGACAACACAGGAGATCGCGCGCTTCTTTCTACCTGTTAGGTGATGGCCGTCTGCTCGGACAACGCTTTTCCCTGCAGGCTTTTCATTTAAACGCTGGACTGCGCTTTGAAAAAATCGGCCATGAGATCCTGCTCTGGCTTCCTTCGGCCGGGGTCACTTTCAGCTGGCCGGCAGTTCAGCTTTTTGCCACCCTGGGTAAAAACTTCCGCGCGCCCACTTTTAACGATCTGTACTGGTCGCCCGGCGGCAATCCGGATTTAAAACCGGAAAAATCGCTCAATGCAGAAAGCGGGCTCCGTTTATACAAAATTTGGGGAAACTGGATGGCACAAAATGAAGTCACTCTGTTTCAGAACCTTGTGAGCAACCAAATAAAATGGCTTCCCTCCCAATCGGGCCTCTGGCAGCCTTTGAACATTGCCGGGGTTTTAAGCCGTGGCCTGGAAATCGACCTGGCCCTGTCTGATTTGAAAGAACGTTTTAAGTTAATAGTGAACTATCATTACATACAAACTGTAAAAAACAAAGCCGAGTACCCCGGCGATCCTACCGTGGGCCATCAACTCCCTCTGCTTCCCAGAGAAAAGCTGGCTATCTCTTTGCAATGGCGCCCTAACAATTTTCGTTTGACGCTGAATGGCCAAAAGGTCAGCTTCCGCTATCTGGATTTTTCTAATCAGAACCATCAAATTTTACCGGGCTACCTGGAATCCGATCTGGCCCTGGGCTATCGCTTCTCCTTTAAAACATTTTCAATTCAATCGGATGTTCAGATCGAAAACCTGTTTAACCAACATTACACCATTTTACCCGGCTATCCGTTACCGGGGCGATATTTGGGTTTTAGTTTACAATTCTTATTTCATCATCAAAACAATGGAGGTAACTAATGCAGCGTACACTCGTATTCCTTTTCATGGCGCTTGTCCTTTTTTCCTGCGAAAAAGATCCCACAGGCGCCAGCAAAGAAAAGCAGATCCAATCTGTTGGGGCATTTATCATTAACGAAGGCAATTTCGGTAAAGGCAATGGCAGTCTCTCCTTTTACAGCTACGCCGATCAAAGCGTGCAAAACGATATTTTTAAAAGCGTGAACCAACGCCCCCTGGGCGATACGCCCAACAGTATGACCCTGTACGATTCTTTGGGATTTATTGTGGTTAACAATTCCAACACTATCGAAGTGATCAGTTTAAAAACCTGGAAAAGCAAAAAAACCATTACCCTCGATGGCGGCCCCAGCCCGCGTCATTTAGCGGTTGTTGATCAAAATAAAGCTTACGTTTCTAATCTCTACGCAAACAATGTGGCGGTCATCGACTTGAAAACCCTTACACTGACGGGCAAGACCATCCCCGTTGGCGCCAATCCGGAAGAGATTGCCGTGGCCCAGGGCAAAGCTTTTGTCTTAAACAGCGGCTTTGGTTCGGATCATACGGTTTCTGTGATTGATGTGGCCCAGGACAGGGTAATCAAAACCCTGCAGGTGGCCGACAACCCCACCAGCGTTGCCCTTGACGATGACGGAGAATTGAATGTTTTGTGTACCGGCCGCTGGCCGGCCTGGGGCGACACCAGCGATCACGGCACCAACGGCGCATTGTACGTCATTGACCCGGCAAAATTAACCATAACCGATTCCCTGACCATCGAAGGGCATCCTTCAGAAATAACCTACGCCGGCCAAGACCTGGGCTTTTTCCTGCTTAACGGCCAGGTGGTCAAATTTTCCACTTCTGAAAACAAAATCATGAAAAGTGATTTTATTACCGGTTTCTTCTACAGTCTGGAAGCCGATCCCCTTTCCGGCCTGTTGTTTGTGCTGGACGCTAAAGATTTTCAAAGCGCCGGCGAATTGAAGATTTACGACTTTGAGGCTCAGTTACAAAATTCGGCAACCGTCGGAATTAATCCCGGAGCAGTGACCTTTGTTTACCAGTAAAGATATTTTTCGCTTTTTTTTAATCGGCTTATTCCTGTTAGCAGGCTGTACTTCGCGGCCTGCTTCTTTAAACAACAGGGCCTTTAAACGGATCATCAGCCTTTCGCCCAATATTACTGAAACGCTCTATGCTTTGCGGCAACAGGACAGGCTGGTGGCTGTGTCCGATTTTTGTTCTTACCCGCCAGAAGTTCGTCAAAAGGAACGTGTGGGCGGTTTGCTCAACCCCAATCTGGAAAAAATCTTACTCTTAAAACCCGATATCCTGATCGGCACACCGGCTCACACTTCGTTAGCCGCCAAATTGGACCCCTACCAATTGCCCGTTGTACTCTTACCCAACGACCATTTACAGGATGTTTTTTTTACGATCGACTCTCTGGGGCACCTGCTTCACTGCCAGAAGCAAGCCGCGAGCCTGATGCGCCACATTAAAGAACGATTACAATTTTACCGGGATCAGGCGTTACAATTGGGACACCCCCGGCCCACGGCGGCCTTAATCATTGGGCGCGATCCCGGCTCAGTCAGCCACTTAACCGTTTCCGGCCCCCACACCTTTCTTGATTCACTCTGGCAAATGCTGGGCGGGAGAAATATCTTCAGTGACCTAAACGCAAAATATGCTCAGGTTGGTCAGGAAAGTTTTTTGAACCGTAAACCACAAATCATAATTGAATTCAAATACAAAGCACACTGGGACGCCGTCAAAGATAGTCTGAACTTTTTGGAATGGCAGAGCCTGGGCCAGGTACCGGCAGTACACAATCGCCAGATTTATGTGCTTACAGGCGATTACACCTTAATCCCCGGCCCCAGAATTTACCTGTTAGCCAGAGATTACCTACACATTTTAGAAAACTTTGTGCAGACAATCCACAGGCCAGATCAAACGGTCAGCCATTCCAGGTAACCATCAATGCGTATTCGTATTTCCAGAGAGAAAGGGAGAACCGTTTC
>NZ_JBSMDE010000003.1:0-68699 GCF_056497305.1 Caldithrix sp.
AAAGATGTAATGCATTAGCGTGCGAAGATTTTCATGCAGTGTGAAGAAGCAAAACTGTTGAATTGTTGAATTGTTGATTTGTTGAATGGTTTGATGTTCCATCCCAGAGAATCGGGATTTCCACTTCGTTCCAACCGGCTGTAGCTGCCAGACAATTAATAAAATTTCCCACACCTGCTTTCCCCCTCTCCCAGATTTTTATTTTGGGACAGAGGGATCGAGGGGGTGAGGGCAATTATTGTTTAATTTAAAACATTCATTGTGCCCTTTGTGAGTCCTCTGTGCTCTCTGTGGTTGCTTAAATCCCTGCGAAAATGTTTTTAGTGGTGGCTGTATTGGCTTGGATTTACTGCTTTAAAAAAATTCGTATGATTTTATTTATGTTAATTTTTTCTAATGGAATGCGCACTTATGAACAATAAGAGGGCCCTGAAAAAATTTGAGTCTTTTCGGCTTGATCAATAAATTGAACAAAAAACGGAAGGAACATATTGTGGAGCAAAAATTTGAAAACATTGAACGGCCGCGCGTTGAGGCCATGGAAGAAATTTTAGGTCAGCCTTTTAAAGTACTGGACGATGGTTTTGTGCGCGTTGTGGATTACATGGGCAGCGACGCTTCGATTGTACAGGCTGCGCGCGTTTCTTACGGCAAAGGCACCAAAAAACGGCATCAGGATCGGGGACTCATCCGCTATTTAATGCGTCATCAGCACACCACGCCATTTGAGATGTGCGAAATAAAGCTGCATGTCCGGGTTCCTATGGATACCTGGCGTCAATGGATCCGACACAGAACGGCCAATGTCAATGAATATTCTACGCGCTACTCCATTGCCATTGACGCCGCTTACCAAACGGCCCCTGAAAATTGGCGCCTGCAGGCCATTGTTAATCGCCAGGGAAGCGAGGGCTTTCTGGATGCGGAAAGAGGAAAAGAATTAAGCCAAAAAGAGAGAGAACTGCACGAGCTGAGTCGTAAAATCTATGAAGAACGTTTGCAATTGGGCGTGGCCCGCGAGCAGGCCAGAAAAGATTTACCGCTTTGCACCTACACCGAAGCCTATTGGAAAATCGATTTACATAATTTACTGCACTTTTTACATTTACGCATGGATGAACACGCCCAATATGAAATCCGCCAATACGCCCGCACTATTGGCGAGCAAATTGTGCAACGCTGGGTCCCTTTAACCTGGGAAGCCTTTCTGGATTATGTGGTACAGGCCACCACGTTTTCAAATCTGGAAAAACAGATCTTAAAAGCCCTGTTCAACAACAACAAAGAAGAAGCGCTTTTTCTGGCTAAAGAATTTGGCTGGCTTGTTTACAAAAACGGCCAGCTGACCGGACACATAGAGCGACTGGAATTTGAAGAAAAACTTAAAGAACTGGGCGTTGTTCCTCCCTGGTCAGAAACGATTTAAATAGTAATAGGCACCCGTTTTGTGTGACCATCTGACACTGGTAGTCCTTTTTTAAATTTACAACTTAATTTACCATCTTTTTTGACGAACTTAGAGTTTGGTCAAATGTCTTGTTACATTAAAGTTAGAAGAAGCCATGAAAGATTTTTTTGATCACAAGGCAAAAATTATCTGTACCATTGGCCCGGCCAGTGAAGACGAAGAGATGCTGAAAAACCTGATTTTAGCGGGCATGGACATTGCCCGCCTGAATTTTTCACACGGCACGCACCGGGAACACGGGCAAAAGATTTCCCGCCTGCGTAAAATCTCGGCCCAATTAGGAAAACCCATCGCCATTCTACAGGACCTGCAGGGGCCCAAAATTCGCATCGGGCGCTTCAAAAAGGCGCCTGTTCACCTCAAGCCTGGCCAGGAGTTCATCATTACCACCAAACAAATCTTTGGCGACGAGCAGCAGGTGAGCACCACTTACAAACACTTGCCCAAGGATGTGCAGGTGGGCGATGTCATTCTGGTCAACGACGGTCTGATTAAGCTAAAAGTCAAGTCAAAAAATGAAAGCGATGTGCTTTGCGAGGTGGTAAATGGCGGAAGCCTCTATGATCGGCGGGGTATTAACCTACCCGGCGTCAAAATTTCCGAGCCGTCTTTAACCGAAAAAGACAAAAAGGATGTGTTGTTTGGTCTGGAACAGGGCGTTGATTACGTGGCTCTTTCCTTTGTGCGCGACGCCCAGAGTATTTACGACCTGCGGGCTTTTATGGCAGAAAAGGCCGTTCCCATCATTGCCAAATTGGAAAAGCCCGAGGCCCTGGACAACCTTGATGCCATCATTGAAGCCGCGGATGGCGTTATGGTCGCTCGTGGCGACCTTGGCGTGGAAATTTCATCCGAAAAAGTCCCATCGGTTCAAAAAACGATTATTGAAAAATGCCTGCTTAAAAACAAACCGGTCATTACCGCCACTCAAATGCTGGACTCCATGATGGTGCATCCCATCCCCACGCGTGCGGAAGCGACCGATGTGGCCAATGCTATCTTTGATGGCAGCGACGCGGTGATGCTCTCCGGAGAAACGGCTTTTGGAGATTACCCCCTTGAATCGGTACGCACCATGAAAGCTATTATTCAGGAAAGTGAAAAACACAAACAATTTTTCAGGATTAATCCTGATGAGCGCCTTGAAAACGTTCTACACGATTTTTCCACTTCAATCTGCCATTCAGCTTATCATAGCGCAAATGAGATTAATGCCAGATACATTGTTGTTCTAACACGCAGCGGCTACACCGCGTTAAAGATGTCCAATTTTCGACCCGATGCCCCCATTTTGGCCTTAACCAGCAATCAACACACCTTTCGCAAGATGAGTCTCTATTGGGGCGTTATCCCCGTTTTCGTCGAAAAAGAGATTTTTATGTCGGAAAACCTAAACGAACTCGAACAGGTGCTTAAAAAGGATCGTTGGATTGAACGCGGAGATAAATTGGTGATTGTAGCCGGGTCCAGTCGCCAGCAAGGCGGAACCAATCTGTTACGGCTGCACGAGACGCATTGAAACCCCATTCCGCAAGCAAGATCATCGTTCAATATTTCAGATTTAACAAAAAAATGGCCAGGCTTCCGCTGAGAAGAGCCAGGAGGCCGGCCGTATTTAATTTTTCGCGCCAGAGTAAATAGGAAGCCAGGGCTGTAAGCAGGATGATGCCAATGTTTACCGTAGGATAAACCACAACCGCCGGCAAGCTATTGAGCGCTCCTAACAAAAAGAAGGTGCTGAACATGTTGGGCAGGCCCAAAAATAAGCCCAGAGAAAAAGCGACTTTGTCAAAAGGCAGACCTCGCAACACAATGATCAACAAGGTGTAGAAAAATGCACTGGAGAAGATGGCCAGCAGAAAGAGCGGCTTTTCGCCCATTCCCCGCCAGGCCTGGAAAATTTTGAGACTGAAATCATTTAAACCAATACCCAGCCACAGGGCAAAAAGGTAAAGCAGATCCAGCCAGTGAATTTTTTGCTTTTTCCCGTTTTGAAGAGAAAAATAAAACAGACCAAGGGTTAAAAGGACAAAAACAAAACCAATGATTTGTAGCCGGCCTGGCGCTTCGTTAAATAGCACAACAGAAAGCACAACGGGAATTGCTACCGATAAGCGCGCGCTGACCGTGGCCAGGGCAGCCCCGGCCGCAGCTACCGCTTTTACAAAGGCAAAAAAGGCCAGAACAAACATCACTCCAAGTAGCAGGCCCATAAAAAGGGTCGGCCAACTAAACACAGGGGTAGCCTGCTGCTTCCAGAACAAAAATGAAATAAGCGCGGCCATCAGGTAGTTGCCCATCAATAAATAGAGTTCGGAAGCCTTTAACGTGTGGTTCCATTTTAAGATAAGGGCGATGCTGGTAGAACACAGAATGGTCATCACCAGATGAATCATTATCGATTAATCCAGCAAGCGGTTGTAGGTCTGCAACAAATCCATGGACCCAACGGTTGGTACGGACAACCAGATGAGCGCTTTTTGATGTACAAACACAAAGTGGGTTTGCCCCATGCCAAAACAACGGTACACCTGTTTGTCGCCCATCTGAAGCACACTTCCCTGCACAAAAACCGAATTTTTGGGTGAAATTTTTTGCACCATTCGCTGCCAGTCCTTAAGAGCGTCCGCATCTTGTTCATAAAAAGTCAGGTACAGAATGAGTTGTTGCTGCTGATTGCGGTAAAACGCAATGACATTGTTCTGAGGTGCAACCTTTTTGAAATGCAAACGATTAATGTACGTCCGGGCCTCTTCCCCTTGTAGCATTTTGACGCGCTTGAAATCGGCAATAGCATCGGGAACAAATCTGGTTTTCTCCTGCTGACAGGCCAACAGGAGAAAACCAACTAACAAAAACAGACCGATCTGTTTCATCTTCATCGTTGTTGCCCGATCAATTTTGATTTTCCGGGTACAAAACAGCTCTTAAATAGCGCTTTTTGTTAAATAATTTTTGAGCCATCTTTTGCACATCCTGCGCAGTAATGGAACGGTAAATGTCATCCATCTTCAACACATGATCCAGAGCAATTTGATGGAAGAGAGCGTACTCCAGTCTTGATTTCCAGAAGTTATTCTGTTTTAGGCCTTCTTCGTAATCTTTTAAGTACATTTCGCGAACTTTTTCCAGGTTTTTAGCTTGCGGCCCAAATTGTACCAGGCTGTCAATTTGCGTAAAAACGGCTTCAGTCAACTCGTCAACGCGTTGCGGGTCGCAGGTAAAACTGATTATTACTTCGTACCGTTGTCTGGGGATGTGATAGTACCGGCCACGGACGCCAATGCTGTAGGTACCGCTTTTTTGCTCACGGATATGCTCCCGCAATTTTATTTCAAGAATATCATTGACGAACTGGGCTACACGAACGTTTTCAAAAGACCAGTCAAAAGGACCGTTAAACACAATCGTGTTAATGCTTTTGGGATCAACTCCCCTGTGCAGGCTCTTTTCCACCACCTGTTGAGGCGGGCTGTAATCCTGGAATCCCCACTTCTCATGTTCTTCGTGTCCGGCCAGTCCGCCGATGTAGGTTTCGATCAGGGGCTTTATTTTTTGCGGCTCAAAAGAGCCCACCAGAATAAAGGTAAAGTCACCCGGATTAGCGAATCGTTGTCGGTAAAAACGCTGTGCTGAAGCCAGTTTGATCCTGGAGAGCATGGATTCTGTTAACGGTAAATACCGGGGATGATGTTGCGTTAGCCAGACTGTGAGCGAATCGTGGTAAATGTTTTCGGGATTTAAACGCACGGTTTTAAGCCAGCTTTTTTGGCGCGTCAAAAAGGATTGGTAGGCAACACTGTCAAAGCGGGGTTGTGTAAAATTCAAATAAACCATTTGCAACAGACTTTCAAAATCTTTGGTAGAAGCCAGGCCGCTCAATGCCTCGGTGTCTTTGGAAATGGCCGCCTGAAATCTAACCACTTTCCCCGACAGGTATTTCTTTAATTCGATCCGGTTAAATTTCCCCAATCCGGATTGGGCTCTGATCGAAGAGCTAAAGCGGGCCGAAAGGTAAATACTATCCGGAGACAGAGAATACCCACCAAAACTGATGGCGCTCAGCAGAATTTCATCGTTTTTAAAAGTTGTGGGCTTTAATAGAATTCTGGCTCCATTACTTAAACGCCATTCCTGCACGCCAATTTCAGGATATTCCCGGCTCGCAATCACCTTACCCGGTTGGATGGGGTGATCGATCAGCTTTTTTTGCACCAGTTGCTCTTCATAAGGTTTGACCGGCATGGAATCGACGGCCTTTAAAATCGCCCGCAGGGTGTCTTCTGTGGGGAAGTACAGTCCTTCTTTTAACGGACCGGAAACGGCAATGACGCGATCCGGATTTTGCAGCAGTTCCCTGGTCATTGAATTGACTTCGTTGAGCGTAATGCCGGGCAAAATGTGCTTAACGATTTTAAATTCATTTTCAATGCCCGGAACCGGTTCCTGGTACAAAACGTGGCGCGTGTACTCGCTGATCAACTTCGGCGACTCCTGTTTGTTGCGTTCGTGATACACTTTTTGCAGATAACTTAAAAGGCTTTTCTTCTGGCGTTCCAGTTCCGCAGAGATGAAGCCATGGAGCCGGGCCCGTTTGGTTTCGATCAGCAACGTTTTGTAACCGGCCAGAATATCTTCCGGTCGGGCGGCACAACTAATGGAGAA
Organism: Caldithrix sp.; assembly: GCF_056497305.1. Lineage (NCBI taxonomy): Bacteria > Pseudomonadati > Calditrichota > Calditrichia > Calditrichales > Calditrichaceae > Caldithrix > Caldithrix sp. The sequence goes on from NZ_JBSMDE010000003.1 coordinate 6,134, forward strand.
TAATTGCCTGGTTTGAACCAACCGCCCCATGTAACTATTTGCAAAATTAAACGGCGGATTGGGTTTATTGGTGTATTCCTGCAATCGTTCGCCCAGCATGCGGGCAATAATGTTTTGAATGATCCCTTTACGATAATCGAGAACGATTTTCTCCGTATCCGGTTTACTCTTGTAGTCGATTTCCACCTGAGCTATGGGTAATTCAGGATCCTGAGCCAGGCTAAAAAAGGTCTGGTTCTGTTCCGGCACAGGGAAATATTTTCGCTCAGGTGCGTGCGGAGGGTTGGGAATGGAAGCAAAGTGGCGGATGGTCAATTCTTTTAAAACATTGGGATCATAATCTCCCACTACTACAACGGCCATTAACTGCGGGCGATACCATTTTTTGTAAAACTGAATGGGCACCTGGTAATCAAATGTTTCCAGAATTTCCTTTTTACCAATAGGCAAACGTTCAGCGTAACGTGAATCTTTAAAAATTACCGGCAAGATTTTGTCGCGCACACGTTGAAAAGCGCCCCGTCCCCGGCGCCATTCCTCGATTACCACGCCCCGTTCTTTGTCAATCTCCTGTGGATCGTAACTCACGTTATGGGCCCAATCTTCCAGAATCTGAAAGGCCTTCTCCACCAGCGGCAGCGAATCGGTAGGTACTTCCAGCATGTAGACCGTTTCATCAAAGCTGGTGTAGGCATTAAGATCAGCACCAAAGCGCATACCAATAGATTCCAGAAAATCGACAAGCTGTTGTTTCTCAAAGTGTTTGGTACCGTTAAAGGCCATGTGCTCGCAAAAATGAGCAATGCCCTGCTCGTCATCGTTTTCTACAACCGAGCCCACTTTTACGATCAAGCGTAAAAAAAGACGCTTTTCCGGTCTGGCGTTCTGTTTGATCAAATAGGTAAATCCATTAGCTAAGCGTCCTTTGATGATGGTGCTATCGAAGGGCAACGGACTTTGTAAAGAGATGCTTGGCTCAGCGCTTTCCCGGTTGTTGACCTGTTTTGTTTGCTTCATTGTGCTGCAACCAGCTAATACAAAAAACACCAATGCGCTTAAAAGAAAACGTTTTTTCATGATGAAACCCTTTAGTTTTTATGTTCTGAAATAGTTTACAAAACAATAAAAATTAAAGTCAAACCAAAATGGACATTTTATTTTTTATTAACCTTCTAAAATTAAACGGAAACGATTTACCACATTCTGTCTGGATCGACACGGGTTTTTCAGAGAAAATTGTTGCGACAGACAGGAAAATCTTCTAACTTGAAATCCGTAATTAAATGGAGGATTCCATGCCCAAAATTGTACCAATCATTTTATTTTTTATGGCAGCTGCCCTGGCCCAAAAAGCGCCTTTTAGTATCGAGGCCCTGTACAAAATAAAAAGCGTTTCACAACCGCAAATTTCACCGGATGGTCAAAAAATTGTCTTTGTTGTAACTTCCTACAAACTTAAAAAAGGCCAGTCCAATTCAGAGCTTTATCTGATGGATGCCGACGGCCGTAATCAGAAACGACTGACCTTTAACCCTGCTGCAGATTACAGCCCACACTGGTCGGATGACGGCAAGGAAATTCTCTTCATCTCAACGCGGCAACATGGGCCTCAGGCCTGGGTTCTATCTGTGGATGGCGGAGAACCCCGCCGGTTGACCAATTTTGCCATGGGCGTGCAACAGGTGCAATGGCTGAACAAAAAGGCCATCTTATTCAGCAGCAGCGTCTTCCCGGAATGTGGCGCCGATTCCCAATGCAATAAACGCATTGCTGACAACTTAAAAAACGGGCCCCTGCAGGCCCACATGGCCGATGCCCTGCTTTATCGCCACTGGACGTTTTACAAGGATGGCAAACGAAATCATCTGATCGTTTTTAATCTTAAAACGCATCAATACAAAGACATTACTCCGTTTGATCATGATTATCCGCCTTTGTGGGGTACTTTTGATGTTTCCGCAGATGGGCGTTTTGTTTGTGTGGAAAGTAAACTGGTTAATGATGAGGCCAGTTCCACCAACCATGATTTAATTTTAATCGATTTGCAGCATCCAGAACGACCTAAAAATTTGACCAAAAATAATCCGGCCTATGACGGGCAGCCGGTATTTTCGTCGGATGGACGTTACATTGCTTTCCAGATGCAAAAGGTTCCTGGTTACGAATCCGATTTGAAACGTTTGGCGCTCTACGATCTAAAAACCAATTCCATTACGGTTTTAAGCCAGGGGATTGATAACTGGACCGATACCTATCGCTGGTCTTCCGATGGCAGGTACGTCTATTTTCGTGTGCATGAACAGGGCCACTTTCCGCTTTACCGGGTTAGCCTCTCTTCTGGAACGACGCAAAAGATCGCCGATTTGAAAACCATTAACAGTTACGTCATCGATCCGCGGGGCCAATGGATCGTTGCCAGCCGTTCAGGCATTACCAGTCCATCGGAGTTGGTACGCGTTAAAATCAAAGGCCGGGCGCAGCGAAAAAAAGAAGAGCGACTCACCTTTTTAAACAAAACCATTGAGGATTCGGTAGATATCCGTCCGGCCATGGAGCTCTGGATTCCGAGCCCAACGGGCAAAAAAATTCACACATTTGTCATTACGCCCCATGACTTTGATCCAAATAAACGCTATCCCTTAATTTTAAATGTGCATGGCGGTCCGCAATACCAGTGGGCAGATGCCTTTCGCGGCGATTGGCAGGTGTACCCCGGCTCCGGTTACATTGTGGCTTTTCCCAATCCCCATGGTTCAACCGGATATGGCCAGGCCTTTACCGAGGCCATTTCGCGTGATTGGGAAGGCAAGGTTTACACCGACATCATGGCCGTTACCGACTCTCTGGCTCATCTATCTTTTGTCGATTCAACGCGTATGGGCGCCATGGGCTGGTCCTGGGGCGGCTACATGATGATGTGGCTGGAAGGACACACCACACGTTTCAAGGCTCTGGCTGCCATGATGGGCGTTTATGATCTGCCGGCCATGTACGGAGCAACCGAAGAGCTGTGGTTTCCTGAATGGGATCTGGGAGGAACGCCCTGGAGCAATCCGCAATATTACTACAAGGCGTCGCCACACAACTACGTTAAGCACTTTAAAACGCCCTGTCTGGTGATTACCGGAGAAAAAGACTACCGCGTTCCCTACACGCAAAGTCTGGAATTTTTTACCGCTTTGCAAAAGATGAAGGTGCCTTCCAGATTGATCGTATTTAAGAATGACGGGCACTGGCCTAACTATGTTAAGTCCATGCCTTTTTACTACAATGCCCATCTGGACTGGTTTCATAAGTTTTTGGGAGGGGAACCTGCGCCTTACGACATGGTTAAAATGTTGCGCAATGAAGCCTTTTCGCAAGAAAAACAATAATTTTTCTGGAGCAAGCGCTCAATCTGAACAAAATTTTCGAACAGCTTTTTCTTTTAAAAAGGATGTTGAAAAGCTGATTGACCCAAATGTGAAGATTAATTAAGTTCAAAAAAACTTAAAGACAAAATAAAGAAAACAAGATGAAGTACAGTCAATTTAACCGTAATGTGCTGGCCAGCGCGTTTAATTTTTACGCCCGGGCCTTAACTTACCCGTACGACGAAATGACTCACGAGCTGCAACATTTGTTCCGCATCATGGAAAACAACATCGAAAACCCATTTGACAATACGGTAGCCTCTCGGGTTCTGGACATCATCAACCACTACCAGGGCGAGGAGATGAAGGCCCTGCAAGCGGAGTACACGCGTCTTTTTACGCCGCGTAAAGAACAAGCGCCGCTCATCTCTTTACAACTGGAAAACTGGACGGATGAACACGATTTAAGCGAACTGGAAGAACGGTTGTTTGACGCGGGCGTTTCTCAATACAGCGGCGAACATCCGGATTTTGTAACGCACGTGCTGGAATATTTTGCCTCTATTCTGGACTACGAAGAAGAGGAATGGATTCTGGATTTCTACCAGAAGTTCCTGAAAAGGCCCATTCCTCAACTGTGTGCGACCATTTACAGGACTTCCACGCTCAATTTTTATAAAGAGATTGCCAAGGGCCTGCACGACCTGATTCAGCTGATGGACGAAGCGCTTCAGGCGCCGGATATTGATTCCATTGATTTAGAATAACATGGCTATTCGCGTAGAACATAACGACATCTTTCTGGCCGTTCGGGATCTGGTTCATGTTCCGCCAGATCAAACCATCATCTCTTCTTTTCCACTCCCTCAACGGGGCGCGCTGGGGCAAAAAGCGCACAAACGCGTTCAACAAACCAAACAAAAACATTTTGGGCTGTTTCACCGCGAATTTTCGGTTAATCGCACTTACACTTACCGCGACTTCAACTTTCACATTCAGGGACGCATTGACGGCGTTTACCGTTTACCTGAACGCATGGAAGTTGAAGAGATTAAATCGGTCATTTTGCGCCCGGCGGAATTTAAGCGCTTAAAGATCGAACAATATCCCCATTTTAGCGAACAACTGCTTTTTTACGCCTATCTCCTGCAGGATGAATTTGAAGGCATCGAGGTTCGTACCTTTCTGATTCTGGTTAATCTGATAAACGATCAGCAGCGCACCTTTCCTGTTGCCTACAATCGATTGTCCGTTGAGCGTCTTTTACTACAACGTCTGGAAGCCATCTATCAGCGCATACTGGAAGAGCGGCAACAATTGGCCCAACGGCAGGCGATCATTCAAACGATTGGTTTTGACCTGCCGGAAAAGCGAGCCCAGCAGCAGCAAATGATGGAACAGGTCAGAGATGCCCTGGAAACCGGGCAACATCTGATGGTTTCGGCGCCGACCGGTACGGGAAAAACCGCCGCCGCCCTTTACCCGGCCATCCGCTTTGCCTACCTGAACAACAAAAAGGTTTTTTTTACAACCTCAAAAACCACCCAGCAACGCATTGCCGTGGAAACCATTTTGCCTTTGATTGCCCAGGGTCTGCCTCTCAAAGCCATGGTCATCAGCGCTTCAGAAAAAATGTGCCTAAACGACGTCCATTTTTGTCACGAGGCCTTTTGCCCCTACATTAAAGATTACCAGAAACGCTTATTAAACAGCAACCTGCTGCCCCATCTGTTGCAAAACGATTTCATTGATCCGGCCTTAATTTCAGCCGAGGCCGCTACCCAGCAGCTTTGCCCCTTTGAAGTCAGCATGGACCTGCTACCGCACATTGACTTATTGATCGGAGATTACAATTACGTGTTCGATCCGGCGGCCCAATTGCGTCGTCTTTTTCTAAACAAAGATTTTGCCGATTGGATTCTGATTGTTGATGAAGCCCACAATCTGTACGACCGCGGGATCAACTACCTGTCGCCGCAAATTGAACGTCGCAAAATAGCGGAACTGCTCTCTTTTACGCAGCAGCAGAAAACCAAAGTTTTCCGGCAGTTGAGTGAAGCGCTTAAGGCCATTCAGAACCTGTTGGATCGGCTGCACGAGGAAGGTCAACTGAACCATGAACACCAGCAATATTTTTTGACCCAATTAAATCTGGAACAATGGAACGACGCCTTTCATCAGTTCGAAACCGCTTTCATTCGCTATCTGATTTACAAAATCCGCACCAAAAAAATCATTATTGATGATCCTCTGGAACTGTTTTACTACCAGTTGCGTCGCTTTGTACGCATCGCGCGCATTGAAGATCGAGCCTTTGTAACCTATTTTGACGCGCAGGAGCAGGGGATTTTGCACATCCAATGTTGCGATCCGGCCCATTACCTGGGCGAAATCATCGAGCGTTTTCACAGCGTTATTGCCATGTCTGCCACTCTTGACCCTATGGAGTTTTTTCGCACCCTGTTAGGCTTTTCTGCAGAGCGTACGCGTTTTCTACAATTAGATTCGCCCTTTCCCCTGGAAAACCGAAAACTGATTGTGATTCCCGGGATTTCCACGCGGTACAAAGATCGGGCGGCCAATGCTCCCAAAATCGCTGACATCATCCAGAGAGCGATCTCTGTTAAGCCAGGAAATTACCTGGTCTTTTTCCCCAGTTTCGACTTTTTGCAATTGGTGAACGTTTTTCTAAACAATGTGTCCGGAGAAAAAATTCTCCAGAAACCGGGCATGAACAGCGTTGAACGCGAAGCTGTTCTGAAAAAATTAAAAGAGGAAGCAACGCCCCATTTGCTTTTGGGAGTGATGGGCGGTATTTTTAGCGAAGGCGTGGATTTTAGCGGGCAAATGGCCATCGGTGTAATTGTGATCAGCCCGGCTTTGCCCCAGATTAGCTTTGAACGGGAACTGTTACGTCGTTACTACGAAGAAACTTACCACATGGGTGAGGAGTACGCTTACATTTATCCGGGCATGAACAAGGTTATTCAGGCCGTGGGGCGGCTGATTCGCTCGGCAAGCGACCGTGGGGTGGTGCTGTTGATCGGCGACCGTTTTGCGGACGAACGATTTAATGTGCTGCTGCCCGAATACTGGTTCCAGAAAAACGACGATATTGAAATAACAAGCGACTTTGAGCAGGCGTTAAGAAGGTTCTGGCAAAAAATCGAAGGTAAGAAATAGAGTGGGGGCTGGGAACCAATTCAGTTTGAAAAAATTTAATGATTTGGTACTCGAGAAATCTCTTGCATTTTTGAGTAAATTAATTAAAATAGGTGTAATCAAAAGGAGGACTGTCAAAAATAATCCGAACAGATCAGCAGCCTGAACGCTGTGTATTGGTAGGCATGGTTCAGCGGGGAGAGCCCCGCTGGGAAGTAGAAGATCATCTGGCCGAGCTGGCCGCCCTGGCGCAAACCTCCGGGGCCCAAATTGTTCAAACCTTCATTCAGGAACGTCCTGCTCCTGATCCCGCCTTTTTTATTGGCAAGGGTAAAATCGAAGAAATTGCGGAGTTTATTTTTCTAAACGATATCGATTTATTGATTTTTGACGATGAACTGACGCCCGCCCAGGTGCGCAATATTGAGAACATCACCAAAGTAAAAGTGATTGACCGCACGGCATTGATTTTAGACATTTTTGCTTTGCATGCCCGGACCAACATAGCCAAGGTGCAGGTGGAGCTGGCCCAGTTAAACTACTACCTGCCCCGCCTGACGCGCCAATGGCAGCACCTTTCACGGCAGGTGGGCGGCATTGGCACCAAAGGGCCTGGCGAAACGCAGCTGGAAACAGACCGTCGCTTAGTGCGTCAGCGCATTTCGCATTTAAAAGAGCGGTTGGAAAAAATTGCCCATCAAAACAAAGTGCAACGGCAGCAGCGCCAGGAGATGTTCCGCGCCGCTCTGATCGGTTACACCAATGCCGGCAAATCGACGCTCATGAATGCCCTGACCGATGCCCATGTGCTCATTGAAGATCAGCTTTTTGCCACTCTTGATACTACGGTCAGGCGCTGGAAGCTGAACCCCAACACCACCATTCTCCTGAGCGACACGGTGGGATTTATTCGCAAACTTCCGCACCACTTAGTAGCCAGTTTTCACACCACCCTGTCCGAGGCCGTTGAAGCGGATTTGCTGCTGCATGTGGTTGATGTAACTCATCCCCATTTTGAAACACATGTTCAAACCGTAAATCAAATTCTGGATGAATTAGACCTGGCTCACAAAAGGCGCTTGCTGATCTTCAATAAAGTCGATCGCCTGAAAAACCACAACCTTCTGGATCAATTGCGTTTGTTGCATCCGGAGGCCTTGTTCATTTCTGCGGCCCGACACATTGGTCTGCAGCGCCTGCGACAACGTCTTTTGCAATGCATTGAAGAACAATACGAGGTACAACGCATTCGACTCAATTATCAGCGGGGGGCAGCCGAGCATCTCATCTACCCTCTGGCTAAAATTCTGGAAAAATCGTCGGACGATCAATATCTGTACCTGACTATTAAATATGACAAAGCCAATAAGGCCAAGATTAATCAAATCGCAGCAAAGTATCGGTGAAAACATGAAAACAGTGATTCTCATTTTCTTTTATCTGCTGGCGCTGGGAGCCGTCTCTGAAGCGCAGGTCGTGCAAACCATGTATTTCGATCGCTTTACGCATTACGATATTGATGACTGGATTACCTATGGACCGGGAACAGATATTACGGCCGTTGAGATTGGTGAAGATTATGTGTACTTTGGCACGCGTTTCGGTGGCATTTTACGCTATCATCTCTATGAGGACTACTGGGACTACCCTTTCACCACCAGTTCCGGATTGCGAAGCAACGCTATCCTAAAACTGAGCTACGACGAAAACAATCGTAAACTCTACGCTCAAACGCCGCGGGGTATTGATGTTTTTGACTTCGGTTTCAATTACTGGCAACCCTATGAAGGGAAGATGCCGCCCCACAGACAACCATTAAATGTGGAAGTCACGGAATTTAAAAAGAACCGCAAATCGTATCTGTTTCCGCCTTATTACCGGCCTTCGTTCCGCGAACTACCTGATTTTTTTTCAGGCAGAAGATATCTGTTCCGCCCACCGGATGAAATCATCGATCCCTTCAATCGTATTTTTCACATCAAATCTCAGATGGTAGCCGATAAATTCAATCGGCTGTGGATCGCCACTGATGGCCTGGGTCCGGCAATGGCCAACCTGACAGACAACACTCTGCAGATCATTCCGCAATCGCTGCCCAATATTTACGCCCATGATCTGTTTTTTGATGGCCCAGACATCTGGATCGGCGGGGAAAGCAATGGCTATCAACCTTCCGGCATTTGCCTGTGGAAGGGGGATCCAGAATCCTGGGAATATTTTGAAGCGGGCTTGGTGCCCGGTATTTACGACGATGACGTTCACGCGCTCACCGGTAAAGGACGTTACATCTTTTTTGGCTCGCAGCAGGGCCTGGTGCGTTATGATAAAAAGAAGAAACGCTGGGAAACCTTTACACGGCGTAACCGTTTGCTTTCTGAAAAGATCAATGATTTGCTCATTTTTAAAAACACGCTATTTATTGCCAGCGACCGCGGCTTCAACTGGATGGATGTAGGTTACGACGTCATTAATCGCACCAAAAACAGAAAGCTGAACAACATCCGCGTGAACCGCCTGGCCGCCACGGATTCTTCGCTGTTATTAGCCACGCCTTACGGCATTTACCAGTATTTTCCGGATCTGGACTCGCTTACCCTTTTAAAAACGGGTTCTTCTGTGATGGACGTGCAGATTGGGGCCATCGGGGTTTATCATGACTCCCTATGGTTTGCCGGTCAAAACGGCGTAGCCTTTTTCGATCCTCTTACAAAGCAGTGGCATTCTTTTACGCAAATTCGTTTTAAATTTTACGATATTGCTTTTACCAGGGGGCATGTCTGGTTTGCCACGTCTGAAGGCCTGTTGAAATACGTCATTGATCAAAACTACTGGTATTTGTACACCACACGCGATGGGCTGGCCCACAATACCGTTTTCCGCATTGACGTAGATGACGTGGATTTGTGGCTTAGCACGCCGGCAGGCATCACCATTTTTCGCTGGTATAGCCCGGGACGTATTGAATAAATTCTTGATTTTAACGAAATCGTATGTAAGGCCGCAGAGCCGCAACCAAAACATTTCCGCGGGGATTTAATAACCACAGAGAGCCCCCGTCTGGCAAGCGCAGCCGGACAGGCCCGTCTGGCAAGGCGCAGCCTGACAGGTCTGGCCACCGGTTGGAGCGAAGCGGAAATCCCGATCTTCGGGGACAAGCAGAGAAGTCACGAAGGGCCCATAGATTTTTAGTTCACGCAGATGGCGCAGATTATCGCAGGTTAAAATTACAAATGAATATTTGAGGCTTACGCTTTTTCTGGCCGCTGATTAACACGAATTGAACACGGAAAAGTGTAAACCGTAGAAACGGTTTCCTATTTCGTCCTTACAGGACGATCCATGTTTTTTGTGCTTTTGCTTTACCCACCGCTGACGCGGTGGGCTATGATTATTTCGTCCCTACGGGACGTTTTAATGGTTTAGCCTAAATGCTTTAGCGGCGCATACCTTTTGCGCGAGAAGTTTAGAAAGAATATTTTTAAGAAACTTTTTTGAACCGATAACAAAGCGCAAATACCGGTCTTCTGACCACGCAAGTGTCTCCTCTTGAAGTAATTCAAAAAATAAAGAGTCTCGCTACAAATTCTCCTTAGCGACCTGTTGGGATTTGTTGTGGTCTATTAATGGTAGCCTCTCCGCTTCCCTATTAATAACCTCAAAAATGGGAACTAAAAAATTGTTCTTCATTTGTGATTGATTTTAAATCCAGACTTTATTTTGTTAAAACTTTGGTGCTTACATTTGAATTCATGAATGTAAAAATCAGACCTAAAAGTGAATTTTTTGTTAAGAAAATGCTAAAAAAAATTTTCATTTCTGGAAATTAGTAACTATATTCTGTATTACTAATTTGTACCAGGTAATTTGGAATGGATGGATGACCGGAGTTCCACAGGCCAAGCATTGGTTTTTGCTCTTAGCAATCTTGTTTGTCGCCGGCTGTAAAGTCAACTATTCTACTATAGAAGAGCCGCAACCTTCCTGGATTGCTGATGCCGTTTTCTACCAGGTCTTCCCCGAACGATTTCGCAATGGCGATCCCTATAACGATCCTGACAAAAAATCGCTTTTTGGTAGTTATCCGCACGACACCACCTCGGAATGGCATTTAAGTCCCTGGACAGCAGATTGGTACAAATTACAGCCCTGGGAAGCTAAAAATAGTCGGGGCCTGGCTTACAACTTACAACGCAGACGCTACGGAGGAGATATTCAGGGAATTATTGAAAAACTGGATTATTTAAAAGACCTGGGCATCAATGCCATCTATTTGAATCCTATCTTTGAGTCGCCTTCTTTGCACAAATATGATGCCGCCACTTATCTTCACATTGACGACAATTTTGGTCCTGATCCCGCCCGGGATCGACAGATCATCCAGAAAGAAAATCCTTCAGACCCACTTACCTGGCAATGGACCACAGCCGACAGCCTGTTTCTCAAGCTGATTAAAGACGCCCATCAGAGGCAAATGAAAATTATTATTGACGGGGTATTTAATCATGTCGGGCAAACCTTCTGGGCTTTTGAAGATGTAAAAAAGAATGGCCCACAATCCCCGTTTAAAGACTGGTTTTATGTTTTACAATGGGACGATCCTTCTACTCCGGAAAATGAGTTTCGTTACAAAGGGTGGAATGGCGTACCCGAGTTACCAGAGTTGAAAGAGGATGACCACGGCCTCATTGATCCCATCCGAACACACATCCTGGCTGTTGTTGAACGCTGGATGGACCCCAACAACGATGGGGACCCTTCAGATGGCATTGATGGCTGGCGGCTGGATGTGGCCGAAATGGTAGATCACGATTTCTGGAAAATATTCCGACTGAAAGTTAAATCCATCAATCCGGAGGCCTACATTACTGGCGAAATTTTCTGGGAAGATTGGCAAAACGATCGGTTGATGAATCCATCGCCATGGTTACAGGGCGATGAATTTGATGGGGTGATGAATTATCAATGGGCAGCCCTGGTCACACAATACTTCATTGACCGGCAAAAAAAGATTACAGCCACGCAATTTGCCAAACGTCTGGAAGAACTGGACGAACGTTACAGCCCGCGTTTTCGATTTCAATTATTAAATTTAATGGATAGCCATGACACCGACCGGCTGGCTTCAAACATTGTTAATCCTGATCTGTTTTACGACAAAAACGTTTCTCCATACGACAACCCGCAGTACCAGATCAGAAAGCCCAATGCGGATGAGCGTAAAGTACAGCGTTTGATCGCTCTGTTTCAATTCACCTACCCCGGGCCGCCCATGATTTATTATGGAACGGAAAGCGGCATGTGGGGCGGAGACGATCCGGATTGCCGCAAGCCCATGGTCTGGAGCGATATGGTTTACGATCCGGAAACGGTTACGGTGGATCAACAGCCAAGGCCGGCCGACTCGGTCTATTTTGATTACGATCTGTTTCATTACTACAAAGCTTTAATCCACATAAGAAAAAAGGAAATTGCCCTGCGCAGAGGCGAAATGAAAATGGTTTATGTTGATGACCACAAGGATGTGTTAGCCTTTTCCAGAAGTTTAGGTGAGGATCGGCTATTAATCGTCATCAACAACCACAATCGGCCTCAAATGGTGACGCTTAAGTCAATAGGCGGGCAGAAATGGCGCGATGTGTTAAGCGGAGAAAAAATTCCCGTGCAGGACCACCGTCTTGAGCTTCGTTTAGCGGGCAAACAGGGTACTATTTTAAAAAGAATGTAAATATCAAGATATGAAGAACGCTCTAAAAGCATGGATTTTAGCGGTTGTTATTCTCAGTTTTGGGTTAACGGGTTGTAAAAAAACGGTAAAGCTCGACGGCCAGACCGTGGCCATTGTCGGCGAGTACGCCATCCCTTTAGAACAGTACAAAAACAGGTACCAGGAATATCTGGAGGTAACCTATCAAAAAGACAATCTGTTTTTGCGTCTCGGGGTGTTGCGCAACATGATTAATGAAATTTTGCTAAAGCATTATGATGATAACCGCGCCATCCTCAACAGCGAGGAATTTCAAAACGATATGGCCTGGGTAAAGAATGAGATGTTGCTGGCCTATTTAAAAGAAGATGACATTTATTCTAAGATTCGGGTAACGGACAAGGAGGCCAGACAGGCTTTTGTGCGTTTAAATGAAAAAATTGCGGCTCGTCACCTGTACGCTCCCACCGAAGAGGAGGCCAATCGTTTGTACGAGTTATTGATGAAGGGGGCATCGTTCGATTCGCTGGCCAGAGAGGTGTTTACGGATTCGACCCTGAGGAGCAACGGAGGCTACCTTGGCTACTTTACCTGGGGCGACATGGATCCGGCCTTTGAAGACGCCGCTTACCAGATGAAGGTCGGTGAAATTTCGAAACCCGTTAAAACGGCTCAGGGCTACAGCATCATTAAAATAGAAGATCGGAAACGCGTGCCCATTTTAACGGAAACGGAGTACGTCAAGAAAAAGGGCCAGATTATCCGCTTTTTAAAAATTTCGAAAAGAAAGCAGGCAGAAAAAGAGTATTTGCAAAAGGTGGTCGATTTTAAAGCCTTTCAATTCGATGATCAGGCGGTGGACGCTCTGTTCAGGGCGCTCGAGGGGCAGTTACAACAAAAGAACAAAGAAAAACCGCTGGATCTGGGGCAGACCGTCGTTCGCTATCAGGTGGAGGCGTGGACCGCAAATGCACTGCTGTCATCCATTAAGAAAATTCCGGAATACCACCGCAAGCGGATCGATTCCAGAGAAAAGCTGAAAGCAGCCATTAAGGGGCTCATTGTCAATCAAAAGCTATTGAAGATTGCGGAACAGAAGGGATATGCCCGTTTACCGGAAGTGAAACATGCCTTAGACAATGCCAGGAACAATCTTTACCTGAAGTACAAACGTAAGTATGTTTTGCAAAACACCACGGTACCGGATTCCGTTCTGCGAAAATACTATCGCAAAAATATCTGGAAGTTTAAAGAACCCCGCAAAATCAATGTTCGGGAGATTCTGGTCGCCGATTTACAAACGGCATTGAAGATTAAAAAACAGCTTTTAGACGGCGCCGACTTTGCACAGCTGGCCCGAACCTATTCTTTAAGAGGCTGGACGGCAAAACAGGACGGAGAAACCGGATACGCCGAGCTGGATCGTTTTGGCAAATTAAAAGAAAAGTTCTGGCAGACCCCGGTGGGCAAAATCATTGGTCCGCTGAAAATTGAAAATGTGTACGGCCTGTTTCGCGTGGAAGGAAAGATCGACGCGCAACCGCAGCCTTTTGAGCAAATTAAAAAGCATGTGGAAGAAGAGTACAAGGGCGAAAATCAAACGGAAATCATGCGCGCCTACCTGCAAAAATTGAGAAAAAATGTAACGATTAAACGCAATTTAGATTTAGTCAAATCTTTTGTGCTTGAAAATAAAGAATGAGGTGTTTTATGAAGAACAGGTTGTTAACGATTCTAAGCGCAATATTACTGTTAACCGCTTCCCTTTTTGCCGGCACAACAGGCAAGATTGCCGGCAGGGTGGTCGATAAGGATTCCGGAGAGCCTTTACCAGGGGCCAATGTCTTTTTAGAAGGAACTTCGTTTGGTTCTACTACAGACCTCAACGGAAATTACTTCATTTTAAATGTACCTCCTGGCAGTTACACCATTGTGGCTCAGTACATTGGCTACCAGGAAGTGAAGATGACCGGCATAAAAGTTTCCATTGACTTAACCACGCGAATCGATTTTGAGTTGTCCGAAACAACCCTGGAATCGACTGAAGAAATTGTGGTGGTTGGCAAGCGGAAACTCATCCAGAAGGACATCACTTCCAGTCAGGCCAGCGTTTCGGCCGAAGAGATCGACGTATTACCGGTTACCGAGATGACCGATGTGTTGCAATTGCAGGCCGGTATTACCCGCGATGCTGGCGGCGGCTTTCACATTCGCGGCGGCCGTTCCAACGAAATTTCCTATTGGGTGAACGGCGTTTCCGTAACCGATGCTTTTGACAACAGCATGGGCATCGAAGTGGACAACAACAGTATCCAGGAATTGCAGGTCATTAGCGGAACTTTTAACGCCGAGTATGGTAACGCCATGTCGGGTATTATTAATCTGGTCACCAAAGAAGGCGGGCGAAACTACTCGGGCAATGTCAAAGTTTACGCCGGTGACAATGTAAGCAATTTCACCGATTACTTTTACTACATCGATCATTTTAATCCCCTGGCAGAATACAATGTGCAGTCCAGTTTGAGCGGGCCAGTTCCTTTTACCGGTAAAAAACTGACCTTTTTTGCCAATTTACGTTACAACAAAAACGACGGCTATCTTTACGGCCAGCGGCGCTACAATCCGGACGGCAGCTGGGCCAGCGCCGACACGCTTTTGCCGGTAAGCGCCAAAGACGATCCGCAAGCGCGCTATGTGGAAAAGAACGGCAAAATTTACAAGGTTGTGCCGCCCATGAGCGGCGAACCGGTTCCCATGAACTGGAGTAAAAAATACAACGCCCAGGCTAAAATCACTTACTACGCATTGCCCACTTTAAAATTCAACGCCGAAATTCTCTATTCCAGCCGTAATTTTCAGGATTACGACCACAGTTACAAATGGGAGCCGGACGGCAATGTGAAAAAGTTTTCCGATAGTTACAACACCTGGCTTTCCATGACGCACACGTTGAGCTCCAACACCTTTTACACCCTGTACGGCTCATTTTTCCAGAATGAATTTAAAGAGTATTTGTACAAAGACCCCTACGATCCGCGCTATGTTTACAGCGACACCCTGCAGCCCATTGCCTATGCCTTCCGCACAGCAGGCACCAACAACCATCGCTTTGACCGCATGACGAGGACGTACGGTTTGAAAATGGATTTTACCAGTCAGGTGAACAATCGGCATTTGATTAAGTTCGGCCTGGAAGGTAAATGGCATGTTTTAAACTTTGATGATTACTGGCTGCAGGCGGCGCGCGACGCCAGCGGTCAGATCATTTCTCCTTACCGGCCCATGGTTCCTGCTGATACCAGCCACATCCGGACAAAGTACACACGCAGACCCATGGAATTTGCCGCCTACATTCAGGACAAGATCGAATATGAAGACATGATCATTAACGTCGGTTTACGTTTTGATTACTTCAATTCGCGGGGTAAAGTTCTGGTGGATCCCAAAGACCCCAACATCTATTTCCCCTTGCGTGAAGGTTTGGACCAGTTAACTCTGGCCCAGCGTGAAAAGTATTTTTACAAAGACGCCACTCCCAAAATGCAGTTGAGTCCGCGTCTGGGTATTGCTTACCCGATCAGCGCCGATGGCGTTATTCATTTTTCCTACGGCCATTTTCTGCAAATCCCTTCCTTTGTTTATCTGTTTAACAACGGTTACTACCGTGTGGGCGAAACCGGTCAGTTTTACGGGCCTTATGGTAATCCGGATCTGGATGCCCAGCGTACAGTGATGTACGAAATCGGCTTGCAGCAGGGGCTGTTTGGCGATTTTAAGATTGATGTGACCGGTTTTTATCGTGATGTGCGTAACTGGATTTCCACCAGTCCGCTGTACATCACCTACAACCGGGTTACCTATTCGTTGTACATCAACAAAGACTACGCCAATGTAAAGGGCGTAACGGTCAACCTGAAGAAGCGCTACAGCGACCATTATTCATTTGACATCAGCTACACCTTTCAGGTGGCCGAAGGCAGTAATTCAACTCCGGAAGAAGAGTTTAATGCTGCCCGTTCCAATTTAGAACCCACTCTTATTTTGTTGCCACTGGACTGGGATCAACGGCATTTGTTCAATAGCACCTTTTACGTGGGCGGCGAGACCTGGGGCAGTAGCTTAATTGCCCGATTTGGTACCGGCCTGCCCTACACCCCACAAATCACGCAATACACTTCAGATCGTGGCATTCGCTGGGGATTACAGAAAAACAGTCGGCGTCGTCCCAATCAGTTTAGCATGGATTTACGCCTGCACAAGAACTTTACCGTGCAGGGCCTGCATTTTACGGCTTTTATGAACATTTACAATTTGCTGGACAGCAAGATTCCTGTGAATGTGTTTACCGATACCGGAAAACCGGACTACACCACGGTCCAGGTTCCGGAAGACCCGGTGAAGCGACCGAACACGGTGGCTGAATATCGCAGATTTCCGTGGCATTACGCGGAACCGCGTCGAGTTCAATTTGGCATTGATTTCAATTTTTAAATAGAGAGGTGATTCATGAAACAGGTGATCAAAATCTTTTCACTGATCTGGATTCTCATTTTTGCAACAAGCCTGTTTGCTCAGAACAATCAGAATCATCACGTTCCTTCAAAAGAGCGGGGTGATCCCAAATATCGCAGAAAAGCGCAATTGGAAGGCAATAACATTCGTACCACGATTTTCAATTTTGGGCACACCGGACGTACAGGCGCCGTACCCATTTATGAAGAAACGCCCTACGAATGGCCCAAAAACACAGGCAAGGTTTACCTGGCCCAGACAACCATCTGGTGGGGAGCCGAAGTGCTGGATGAAAACGGCGAAAAGCAGCGCATCGTTATTGTGGACAATGGCCGGACATCCGATGAAGGTAAAAGCTGGAATATTGAGCCCTGTCCGGGCTATTTCAACCCCAATTCAAACAGCATTGCCAATAGCGTCGATCCCAGCACCTGGCCGGCTTTCTGGCCCGACAAGATGAACATTGATCCAGAAAGCGGTTCTGAACCTGGCTGGCCCGGTAGCTGGAACGGTTATTTTGGGCAGGACAAATTTAACGCCGATCAGGAACTGTTCTACCGTGCTTCGGATGACCGCTACGACAACTATCTGTATTTTCCGGATTCTACCGATAAAACGCGCCACGGGCTGGGCATTTTAATGGATGTGCGGGCCATGGCCTGGTCGCAGATTCTGGTCAGCGATGTGGTTTATCTGCTGCACTTTTTGAAAAACGACGGCACCAAAGACATCGAAAAATTTGCCGTTACCTTTGGCGTGGCCGATTTTGTCGGCGGCGACGGCGATTCGCAGGATGACATCTCGGAATTTGACCTGCTGGAAGACATCATGTGGAGCCGGGACGCAGACAACAAAGCACCTACCTTTGGCAAAGACCCGGTGGGTATTGTAGGCGTAGCCCTGCTGGAAACGCCTGGCAATGCCCATGACCGCATCGATAATGATGGCGACGGCGAGGAGGGCGGCCCCAAGGTTACAGAAGAGATGTTGCAGGGCGAAGGCACGGAGGAAATTCTGGACAATCCGGGCGATCCCCGCAATTCCAATGGCATTGACGACAACCACAACGGCTTAATCGATGAAACCATTGCCCACATTCCTTTCGGCGATCAGGTGGGCGTGACCTATGCCGATGGCATTGACGCCAATGGCAATGCCGAAGAAAATAGCCCGCTGGTAACCGCTGAAATGGTGGATCAGGCCAAAACCGATCAGGTAACGGTGGACGGCGAAACCTACTATTGGAATCGCTGGCCGGCCAATGTGGAAAGCGATCCCATTCAAAAAGGACAAATCCATCTAATTATGGTAGATGAAACCGACATTGGCAAAGCCTTTAAGGATTACATCGATAATAACGACAACGGCGAAGACAACAGTCCGGTAGTGACTCAGGAAATGATTGATCAGGCCGCTCAGGACGCTCCCTACTACCGCTACCGGGTACCCAACAGCAACATTATTCTCTACGATCTGAAAGCCGAAGACCTGGGTAAAAAGTACGCCGACGGCATCGACAACGATGGCGATGGAGCTGTGGATGAAGATATTGATGAAGGCATTGACGAGATGATCGACGAGCGACGCGATGATTTTATCGATAATGACGGCGACTGGAACCCCATTTTAGATGACGTTGGAATCGACGGCATTGCCGGAACCAACGACCTGGGCGAAGGCGACGGCAAACCAACGTCCGGCGCAGCGACAGACGATCCTGGCGAACCGAACATTGATGACACCGACATCTCGGAAACCGATCAGATCGGTATCTCCGCCTCGGCTCGAACGCCGGCCGGCGGACTGAATTTGAACAGCGATGCTACTCTGTGGTTCGATTTCATGATCCCGGGCAAGTTCTACGATCCGCGTACCGTAGTGGCAGGCGAATACGATTTATGGGTTACTTCCGGTTATTTCCCCATCAAAGCCGGACAAACCGAGCCCATTTCTGTGGCCGTCATTCTGGCCAATGCCAATCAAAACGATCCCGATGGCCAGTTGCGCAAACAGGCCGTACTTAAAAAACGGATTCGCGCTCAGGAAACCTACAACAACGACTACCAGTTTGCCAATGCGCCTGTGACGCCCAAATTGACAGCCGTGCCCGGTGACAACAAAGTGACCCTTTACTGGGACGATTTAGCCGAAAAATCTTTTGACAATTACATTTACAAAATCGGTGGCAATCCTAACGATTTTGAAGGCTACCGCATCTACCGCGCTACCGATCCAGCTTTCCAGGACCCGCTGGAAATTACCGATGCCTTTGGCACCTTACGCTTCAGAAATCCCATTGCCCAATTCGACTTGATCGACGGAATTACCGGATTGGATTCCGTAGGCA
Organism: Caldithrix sp.; assembly: GCF_056497305.1. Lineage (NCBI taxonomy): Bacteria > Pseudomonadati > Calditrichota > Calditrichia > Calditrichales > Calditrichaceae > Caldithrix > Caldithrix sp. The sequence goes on from NZ_JBSMDE010000003.1 coordinate 25,212, forward strand.
TTGACGGAGCGAACTTTTACCTGGGCAATGACAGCGGCTTGCGTCATACCTTTGTGGATTCTTCGGTTAAAAACGGCTTTACCTACTATTACGCCATAACCTCCTACGATTTTGGCTATCCGGCAGGGGGCATTTTGCCAACCGAAAGTCCCATTCGCGTAAATCTCCAACCGGACGGTTCGGTTATTTTGGGTCCCAATGTAGTGCGCGTTACGCCGGAAGCGCCGGCTGCCGGATATGTGCCGGCCACTCTGGGCACCATTGAGCACGAAGAAGGTTCCTCCACCGGCAAAATTTCTTATGAGATCATCGATCCCAATAAGATCAAAGATGGACATGTGTACTATGTGACCTTTGAAGATACCTTAAAACCAGGCAAAGCTGGCAAGCCCGATACATTAACCACTAAAAATTACACCCTGGTTGATTCCACGGCTGATTCCGTGCTGGTCTGGAAAAGTACGCATCTGGAAACAGAGTATGAGCAACCTTTAATAGACGGATTCCGCTTGCACTTTATTAATGAAGACCAGGTAGGTATTAATGCCCGTCTTTCCGGATGGCGTCCAAAGGATGTCAATATTCCCTCTTTTACCTTCCAGAAGTTAACGCAGAGCGTCGGGCCGGAGGGTGAATTTCGCGTTAACGATTATTTGATCATCTTTGGTGAAAAAGGGCTGGCAACCTCTACGCCGGGCACCTACGAAGGTAATTTTTATGACGCACAGGAGGTGAATTTTAAAATCATTAATCTCTCTTCCAATGAACCCGTGCATTTTGTGTTTGCAGAAAATGACACCATTGGTTCACCGCCGGGCTATTTTTCTTCCAACTACCGCGTGATTAAACTGGGCAATACAGAAATTAAAATTCCGTACAAAGACGTGATTGCCTTTCTGGAACCCAAGACCGTGGGGAATCGGGATACCCTGGTTTACACCTGGCAATTTTTCCTGAGCTCGATTCCCGATTCTACGCAGAGAATACCGGCGGCCGGCGATACAGCCAAAATCATATTGAAGAAGCCCTTCCTTTCACAGGATGTTTACCGCTTTGTGGCCAGAAGCAGCTATGTGAACAAACGCATGGCCAAAAGCGATCTGGACAAAATAAAAGTTGTGCCTAATCCTTATGTGGCCACGGCCGAGTGGGAACCGCGCAATCCGTACAATTCCGGTCGCGGTCCGCGTTCCATTCATTTTACCCATTTACCGGCCAAATGTACCATTCGCATCTTTACTGTAAACGGCGAATTGGTGCGCAAAATCGAAGTGGACAATCCGGAAGACAACGGGACGGCTTACTGGGATTTACTGACCAAAGACCATCTGTCGGTTTCTTACGGTGTTTACATTTACCATGTAGAAGCGCCGGGAATCGGAGAAAAAGTCGGCAAATTTGCCATTATTAAATAGAGCGCTTTTAACGAACTGAGAAAGTGAAGGAGAAAAAAGTGCGCAAAATAAAGATGATTTTTAAGAGTTTGTTGATGATCATAGTGATCAGCGCTCTGGCGCAGGCGCAGGGCGTAACTAAAACCGGTACAACAGCCGGGAAGTTTTTGAGTGTGGGCATCGGGCCGAGGGCCATTGCCATGGGCGGCGCCTTTACTTCCAGCGCCAACGATGCCACAGCCATGTACTGGAATCCAGCGGGAATCGATCAGGTTCCCACCAATCAATTTGTCTTTACACAAACCAACTGGTTTGTGGACATTAAGGTCAATTACCTGGGAGCGATTTTCAAAGCCGGCCCCTTGGGTACCGTTGGCCTTAATATGACGGCGATGACCATGGGCGACATGGAGGTAACTACACCAAAGAATCCGGAAGGCACCGGGGACTATTTCTCCGCAGGCATGTACGCTTTTGGCTTTTCCATAGCCCGTCATTTGACGCAGAAATTTATCATCGGCGCAAATTTCAAGTACATCCGCGAAACCATTTCTCAATCTTCGGCTCATGGTCTGGCCCTGGACATTGGCACCATGTTTGTCACGCCCTTCTACGGCATCCGTCTGGCTGCCAATATCAGTAATTTCGGCACCAAGATGCGCATGTCCGGCGAGGATTTGTTAATTCAGCACGATCCCAATCCCAATATCGCAGGGGACAATTCCAATCTGAACGCCTATTACGAAACGGAAAGTTTTGAGCTGCCACTGCGGGTACAAATTGGGCTGGCACGCGATTTTTATCCCCTTGCTGACCAGCGTTTGACCCTGGCTGTGGAAGCGGCACATCCCAATGATAACTCGGAATACATGAATCTGGGCGGCGAGATGGCTCTGTTTAAAGAACGTGTCTTTATCCGTGGCGGTTTTAAATCGCTGTTCATGAAAGATCGGGAAGAGGGTCTCACATTGGGCGTCGGTTATCGGACGCCACGTCTGGGGCGATTCTATTTAAATATTGATTATTCGTTCCAGGATTTTGTACATTTAGGCGATGTACACACATTTGGTTTTATTTTAACCTTTTAAAGGAAAGAAAGGGGGTGAAATCCAGAGAAGGGTAGTTAATTTTTTAAAACAACGTAACGATCCATTAACCAATTTAAGGAGGTAAGTATGAAGAAATTCGGCTTACTTATGTTCGCGCTCGTGTTTATGGCCTTTGCCAGCGCACAGGCAGTCAATGTGACCTTCAACTTAAGCATGAAGGTTAAAGTGCAGATGGGTGAATTTGATCCCATGACCCAACATGTAAGGATTACCGGTAACCTGGTTGATCCGCAATGGAGTCCGGCAGACGCGCCGATCCTGGACATGGTTGATTCAGTTAATTACATCTACAGCACTACGTTGGATATCGCCCCAGGAAATTACGAGTACAAGTACCTGATCGGCGATGCCTGGGGTAATGATGAGTTGCCAGGGCAAAACCGTTCGTTGACCGTGGGCGATACCGATATGAATCTGGATCTGGTTTACTACAACGATGTAATGAGCGTACCATTTAATCCTGCTCCGGAAGGCAAAGTAAATGTGATGCTCAGTGTTAACATGACGCGCTGGATTCAGAAGGGCGCATTTGATCCGGAGAACGATGTGGTTCGTGTAACCGGTACTATTACAGATCCGGATTGGAATCCGGCAGAAGCTCCAATTATGGAAGACGCGGACGGTAATTTTGTTTATACCACAACGATCCAGGTGGACATGGACAGTACTTATGAGTACAAATATTTGATCGGAGATGCCTGGGGGCGCGATGAGCTTCAGGGAAAACCAAATCGTTCTCTAACAGTGACGGATAAGGATACTGCTCTTTTCCCCGTTTATTTCGATAATGAACCGTATGTGGTCAATCCCCCGGCCAGTACCGATTCCGTTATGTTGACCTTGAACGTGAACATGCGCGTTCAGGTACTGGAAGGCAATTTTGATATTAATACTGATGTCGTGCGCTGTGCTGGTTCTTTTCAGGGGTGGTCTCCGGAAACAGCGCCGGATATGGACGATTCGGATGGAGATTCGATCTACACAGTCACCTATAAAGTACCCAGTAATGCCAGATACGAATATAAATTTCTCATTGGTACTACCTGGGGCCACGATGAGTTTAATAACCGTTCCGTTGTTGTCGATTCTACCGATAAGGTGCTTCCACCAGTATATTTTAATGATGACAGCATAGTAACTATTAAGAAAAATGGGAATGTGAAATTTTCTGTAAATACCGATGTGTTGATCGAAGTCGGACTCTTCGACCCGGCCGTTGATTCGGTTCACGTGCGTGGTAGTTTCAATGGCTGGAACTCCGACGACGCCGCCCGTTCGCACATGAATCAGAATCTGACCAATCCTCTGAACTGGTTCTTGAATGTTCCATTTGAAGATTTTGGCGTTGGCGATCCGCTTTTCTACAAATTCTGGATTATGAAAAAAGACAACATGGTGAACGGTGTGGCCTGGAACGACACCTGGGAACGTCCCACGCACACAGGCGGAGGCAACCGCACAGCGTATTTTGAAGGAACAGACAATCAGGAAGTTGATCCCGATTATTACGATCATATTCAACCGGATTGGGTTGTGCCGGAAGGAACGGGCCTGAAGGTAACCTTTAATGTGGATATGAGCCCGGCTGCGGATCCCGATTTGCAACCGATTCCTTTTACGGCAGGCGAAGATACCGTCTGGTGGATTTGTGAAGAGCCGGCTTTCTGTGTTACCCAGGGCTGGGAAGACACCGATGAAATGAGAGTACTGCCTTTAACCGATCCGGATGGCGATATGATCTACTCCGGAACACTGGAAGTGGCTGAACCGGCCTGGAATGGTTTTGTGTACCGCTATGCTTTTATTTCTGAAAGCGATGGCAAAACCTGGCAGTTTGAACCCGCCGGTTTCTCAAATTTTGCTTATCGTGCGCGTTTCGTCGGACAGGATGCCGCACGTAGTTTCCCCTTTAAAGAATGGAATATGCCGGTGGATACCTGGACCAATGCGGAATTGAAAACTGAGGATCAGGAAACCGATCCGTACAGCTCTTTAACGGCCATTGGCGACAAACCACAAACGCCAAAAGAGTTCGCCTTGAATCAGAACTACCCGAACCCCTTCAACCCAACCACGACCATCAGCTTTACGTTACCGGAAGCTTCTCGTGTGACATTGTCTATCTACAATGTATTGGGCCAAAAAGTCCGTACATTGATGGACAATCAGCTGGCCACAGCCGGTACACACGCCAGACAATGGGACGGCCGGGATGAAGCAGGTCACAAAGTAGCTTCTGGAATCTATTTCTACAAATTAGAAGCTGGCGACTTTTCTTCGATTAAAAAGATGGTTCTGATGAAATAATCTTTGAAATCCATAACCGATCTCTGGCTAAGGCCGGGGATCGGTTTTTTTTAATTTTTCAATTCCGGGGAGAATTACATGGCCTTAATTGATTATTTGATTGTCGTTGTGTATTTAACGAGCATGGTGTTGGTGGGGCTTTACTTTAGTAAAAAGGCCTCGCAGGGAATTAACTCTTACTTTCTGGGAGAACGCGGCATGCCGTGGTGGGCGCTTGGCGCTTCGGGCATGGCTTCTAACCTGGATATTTCCGGTACAATGATTAATACCGCCTTTGTGTTTGCCCTTGGCTTAAGCGGTTTTTTTATCGAAATCCGTGGCGGTGTAACTCTGATCATGGCCTTTTTAATGATCTTTCAAGGAAAGTGGAATCGGCGTGCGTTGGTGATGACCCTGGCCGAGTGGATGCATTTCCGTTTTGGTAAGGATCGGCAGGGGGATGTGGCGCGCTTGATTGCTGCCATTTCCGTGATCATAGTTACGATTGCCATGATTACCTATTTTGCCATTGGCGCTGGCAAATTTGTCGGCGAATTCCTGGGCATTCCTTCTTTCTGGGGATTGTCTTCGGAATTCTGGGCGGCTACGCTGATGATTGTCCTGGCCATGATTTACACCGTGGCCAGCGGTTTGTACGGCGTGGTCTGGACCGATGTGTTTCAGGGTGTGTTGATTTTCTTTACCATTATTTACATCTGTGTTCTGGCCATTACACAATTTCATCTGCCGGAAGTGTTCAATGTGTCTGTCCCTTTAAAAAATGGCGGATTTCTGATGCTGCCCACCAACAGAGAGGCCTGGACCAGCGTGATTCCACACTGGAAACTGAATTTGCCGGCTGAGTCGACTTATTCCATTTATAATTTGTTCGGCATTGCTATTTTGTTTTACCTGTTAAAGGTTACTCTGGAAGGCAGCGGCGGCACCAGTCAGTACATGATTCAGCGCTTTTTTGCTTCGCGCAGCGATCGCGAATCGGGTTTGCTCTCCTTATTCTGGACCTTCCTGCTCGGTTTTCGCTGGCCCTTTATCGCGGCCATTGCCATGATGGGCGTTGTGTTCGGCACGCAGCAGGGCGTTATTGCCGATCCGGAAAAGGTGTTGCCAGTAGTTGTAAATCAATTGGTGCCGATTGGTTTAAAAGGGGTTATTGTGGCTGGTTTAATGGCAGCAGCCATGTCCACCTTTGATTCTACGGTCAATGCCGGAGCGGCCTATTGGGTTAAAGATATTTACCAGGCCTACATCAATCCCCGGGCCTCAGAGAAAAAGTTGTTGTTGCACAGCCGTCTTTCATCGATTGCCATTGTGCTGCTGGGGCTGGGCTTTATGTTGTTGATCAACAATATTAACGAAATCTGGGGCTGGATAACCTCCAGCCTGGGCGCCGGAATGCTCATTCCCACTCTGGCCCGCTGGTACTGGTGGCGCATGAACGGCTATGGTTTTGCCCTGGGTACGGTAAGCGGTATGGTGGCAGCCGTGATTCAGAAAGCCCTGCTTCCCGGAGTGCCGGAATACGTGGCTTTCACCATTGCCACCCTGGCCTCTCTGGTCGGCCTGATCGTGGGAACGTACGCCGGGCCGCCTGCCAAAGATGAAGTGTTGTTCGAGTTTTACAAACGAACCCGTCCATTTGGATTCTGGGGACCGGTGCGCAAAAAATTAGGCCCGGAAGTACTGGCTCAAATCGATAAAGAAAATCGCAGAGACATCATTTCCACCTTTTTTGCCATCCCCTGGCAGGTCGTTTTGTTCCTGACCGGTATGACCGTTATAGTGCGCCGCTGGGATGAATTCTGGTGGTTGTCGTTGATTTTAATCATCCTTTCTGTGGCTCTGTATTTCAACTGGTTCAGGCATTTATCCACAGAGGTTAAAGTCGATTAAAATAAGAGTTTGAATAAAAAAATTGTTGTAAAAAAGTGAGTTTTCCACATTCAAAAGCCAATAAAATGAACGGATCCGATAAAAGCCAAATTGTAAAAAAATGGGTAACAATCATACACCTTATTGCCCTAACAATAATAATTACAATGGGTTGTGAACCTGTAAAGCAAAAAATTGTGGTCTGGTCTTCCATGAGGCCTCTGGAGCGGCAGCTTCTGGATTCACTTTTGCACGAGTTTTCCACAAGTTATCCACAATACCGGTTTGTGCAGTTATTCTATGCCCCGGAAGAAGCCCGAACCAACTTTATCATCAGTTCATTGGCAGGTAAGGGACCGGCTCTAATCCATGGTGCCAATGATAATATTGGGCCGTTTGTGGAGCTTGGGGTCATCCAGCCCATGGAGGCCTATTTTAGTCAAAGCGAGCTGGACGAATTTTTAAACGATCCCTTCCCGGCCAATACCTTTTTTAAGGGGCACCTGTACCAGATTGCCGATCGGGTGGGAAACCATCTTTGTCTGGTGTACAATAAGAGATTGGTGAAGAACCCCCCGCGCACCATGCGGGAATTGATCGAAATGGGAAAACAGTTGACCGTTGACGAAAACGGCGACGGAAAGCCTGAGCGCTATGCCATTGCCTGGAATTACACAGAGCCTTTTTTCTTTGTGCCTTTTATTACCGGCTATGGCGGCTGGTTGTTTGATGATCAATACCGTCCCACATTAAACACCGAAGCCACCAGAAAGGCGGCGCAGTTAATTTACGATCTGGTGAACAAATATAAAATCATGCCCAGGGAGGCCGATTACGAAATTGCCAACGCCCTGTTTAAAGATGGCCTGGCCGCCATGATTATTAACGGCCCCTGGTCGTGGAGTACCTATTTGAAGAACCATATTCCCATTGGTATTGCGCGGATCCCAAAGATTGATGAAACGGGGTTGTGGCCTGCTCCGCTGGTTTCGCCTATGGGTTATTCATTAAATAAAAATGTAAAAGGCCAGAAGTTAAAAGTGGTCATAAAGCTTTTGAAGTTTTTAACCAGCGACTCTGTCCAGCTGCGTTTTACAAAATTGAGTGGTACCATTCCTTCGCGCAAAACGGCTTTTGAAGACAGCCTGGTTCAGTACAATGAAATCATTCGTGCGGCATTGGACCAGTTACTGGTGGGCAGGCCCATGCCGGTGGTAACCGAAATGCGCTGGATCTTTGACGCCATGCGCCCGGCCTATCAGGGCATTTTTACCGGCCAGGTTACGCCGCAACAGGCGGTGGAACAAATGCAAAAACTGGCAGAAAAATTGATCAGGGAGAATCGTGAATAGCACCATTTTCAGTCGCAATAATCGCCTGGTTTACCTGTATGTGATGCCTGCGCTCATTGTGATGAGTTTGATTGTGTTGTGGCCCTTTTTGTACAATGTGGTCATCTCCTTTTCTAACATGAACCTGACCCATTTTAAAGACTGGCGGATTGTGGGCCTGAACAATTACTGGTCCGTCTTAAGCGATGGCACATTCTGGTACTTCTTTTTCAAAACCATTTTGTGGACGGTATTAAACCTGATTTTTCATGTGGGCATCGGTGTTATGCTGGCTTTAATCATCAATGAAGATATCAAAGCCAAATCGTTTTTCAGGACGTTGCTCATCTTACCCTGGGCTGTTCCGCAATACATCACAGCCCTAACCTGGCGAGGCATGTTCAATAGCGAGTACGGAGCGATTAACATTCTGCTGGGCCGATTATTTGGTATTGAATTTCCCTGGCTTTCCACGGAGTGGGGCGCCTTTGCCGCCTGTCTGATCACCAATATCTGGCTGGGCTTTCCTTTTATGATGATTGTGGCTCTGGGCGGCCTGCAAAGCATTCCGCGCAGCTTGTACGAAGCGGCCGAAATTGACGGCGCTTCTCGCTGGCAGCAGTTTAAAAACATTACGGTGCCGTTAATCAAACCCGTAATGGTGCCGGCCATCACGCTGGGCGTAATATGGACGTTTAATAATTTTAATGTGGTCTGGCTGGTCAGCAACGGCGGCGAACCTTCGGACAAAACGCATATTCTTGTTTCCTGGGTGTACAAAGCTGGTTTCACCTATTTCAGGATGGGCTATGCCGCGGCTTTTTCCATGGTCATCTTTTTCATCCTGTTGATTTTTAGCTGGCGTTTTATCATGAAAACCAAAGCAACCGAAAATGTGTATTCGTAAGGCGCAATCATGAAGAGAAATGTAAGAAGACTTTCGTTACCAGGAAAAATCGCAGCCTATGCTATTTTAATTTTTTTTTCCCTGTTTTCGCTCTACCCCATTCTGGTGGTTTTTTCCATTTCGCTACGACCCGGGGATCGATTGCTGAGCAAATCGCTGTCCATTATTCCGGAAAATTTTACCTTTCAGACCTATGTGGACCTGTTTGTCAACCAGCCCTTTTTACGCTGGATGTTCAACAGCCTGATTGTCTCTATCTCTGTGACCATATTTGCGGTTGGGCTGGCGGCCACAGCCGGTTACGCTTTTTCGCGCTTCAAATTTAAGGGGCGCGACGCTTCCATGCTCGGTTTAATCACCACGCAAATGTTTCCTGTAACCATGCTGCTTTTGCCCCTGTTTATCATTATGATTCGTCTGGGTTTTTACGATAGCTATTGGGGATTGATTATCGCTTATTCTGCCACGGCCTTACCGTTTACCGTGTGGCAGATGAAGGGCTACTACGATACCATCCCCTATAGTCTGGAGGAGGCAGCCACCATTGACGGAGCCAGTCAGTTTACTACTTTTTACAAGATTATTCTGCCGCTGGCCCTGCCCGCCCTGGCCATCACTTCTCTTTTTTCGTTCATGACGGCCTGGTCGGAATATCTGGTGGCTGCGGTCTTGATTCAGGACAAAGATTTTTTTACACTTCCTCTGGGATTAAAAATGTTTTCTTCGAACATGGAAGTGGCCTGGGGGTTGTACTCGGCCGGGGCCATTGTGGTTAGCATTCCGGTCGTCATTCTTTTCTTAAGTCTGAGTCGCTGGCTCATTTCCGGGTTGACTTTGGGGAGTGTAAAAGCATGAACAGACGATCCGTTGGTCTTTTGTTTTGTGCGCTGCTTTTGCTGGTACAATGTTCCGACCAGCCCAAAACGTTCAGCGAGCTATTACAAAAAATAGAAACGTTGCCGGATGGACAAAAAGAGGAACAATTAAAAATATTTGCTGCGCAAAACGACTTCCCTTTTGTGGAGGATTCCACGGCCTACTTTTTAATGGAAGACACAACGGGTCAGCCCGTCTTTTTAGCCGGAGATGTGACGGGCTGGAAGCCGGATTCGCTGCCTTTAAAACCGATTGCCGGAACGAATTTTTGGTACAGAGCGTTAACGTTGCCCCCTGAGGCGCGCATTGAGTACAAGTTTGTCTGTGGCAAACAATGGTTACTCGATCCCTTTAATCCTTTAAAAGATGAAGGTGGTTTTGGCAGTAATTCCGTACTGGTTATGCCGGAATATCGCTTTCCTCAAGAAATATTGTTTAAAGCAGAGCTGCGCAAAAGTATTCTGGACACACTCTCCTTCAGGAGCAGGATGTTAAACAACCGCCGGCGCGTCTATTTTTACAAACATGCCAGAGCAGGAAGCAATTCGCCTCTTATTGTTTTTCAGGATGGCGGCGATTACCTTAATTTTGGCAAGGCCAGAATCATCCTGGACAATCTGATTGAGCAGAAAGAGCTGGAACCGGTACTGGCTGCTTTTGTTGAACCGCGTAAACGCAGACAGGAGTACTGGTTTAATGATCTGTACCTTAACATGTTGTTTAAGGAACTCCTTCCCTTTTTAAAGGAAAAATACGGACTGAAAAACAACCGTCTGGCTCTGGGCGGTGTTTCGTTGGGTGGATTGATTTCTGTGTACGCCTTAAAAAATTACAGCCGGCAAATTGATTATGTGTTTTCTCAGTCCGGTGCCTTCTGGATTGAAAACGAACGGATTATTCGGGAAGTTCAGAACTTTCCGCCCCTCAAGACGTTTCTGTTTTTGAGTTATGGGCGGTTTGAAAACATGGCCCACAGCCATCTTGAATTAAAAAAAGTATTGGAAAGCAAAGCGATTAATTTCGAAATGAAAACATATTATGAAGGACACAATTGGGGCAACTGGCGCGCACATTTAAAAGATGCGCTATTACCCTTTGCCGGAGGTAAAATGCAATGAATGAAACAAGATTAATGGAACGTTTACGAGCGCTGGGATTTACAACCTATGAATCCAAAGCGTACATCACTTTGTTGAAAAACAATCCCAGCACACGATATGAATTAAGCAAAAATTCAGGGGTGCCGCGTTCGGCCATTTACGATGTCATTAAAAAGCTGGAAAACATGGGAGCGGTCAACGCACTTTACACCAGCCCGGAAAAATACGTGCCGCTGCCTCCAGAACAATTGCTGGAGCTTTTGGGACGCCAGTTCAAAGAAAAACTGGAAGAAGCCCGTAAAGCGCTGGAACATTTCGATACCGAGATAGAGCCCGGGCACCTGTGGAATATTGTCGGCTATCAAAATATGTTGCACAAAGCCCGTGAAATGATCTCCAACGCCCAGGAATCTATTTTCCTCTCGGTTTGGGATCGGGAATGCAAGCGCCTGAAAGAAGACCTGGATGCGGCCCGAAAACGCGGAATCCGGATCATTGTTTTTTCTTTTACGCCTCTGGATTTAAAGGTTGACGAAATCTATTCCTACAATATTCCGGAAAAAGAATTGCTCAATATCTGGGAAAGAAAAATCATTCTGGTAGTGGACCAATCGCAGTTACTGATGGGCGAGGCAGACGATCGTTACACCAAAAAAACCGCCTGGACCGATAATAGAGCGATTGTGGATATTGCTACCAATCATATTATTCTGGATATTACGCTCTACGGCATCCGGATGAAAGAAGATGTCAGCCAATCGGTTATTGCCATGCAAAAGGGAGGCTTTGAAAATCTGGACAAGTTAATTGAAAAATACAAGAACAAACAAGTGGCGCCCATCTTTTAATCAGGAATTGTTCATGGATAGAGATTATCAGCGTGTATTTAAAAAGGTAAAAAGCCGGGTTCAGGAATTAGGCTTTGAGCGAAAATTTTTAAATCTTGGCAGCGAGCCGGGGCCGCCCATACCGCAGTGGATTCAAAACAGCACAATCTACGAAATTTACGTGCGGGCTTTTTCCGATGAAGGTACCTTTAAAGCCGTGGAAAAGGCTTTGCCCGACTTAAAGAATTACGGCTTTACGGCGCTCTGGTTAATGCCTATTTTCCCCATCGGCTTTAAGAAACGCAAAGGGTCCCTGGGATCGCCTTATGCTATTCGGGATTATTTCACGGTCAATCCGGAATATGGCACAGAACAAGATTTTAAAAATCTGGTGAATCGGGCTCATCAATTAGACATGAAGGTCATCATAGACATGGTCCCAAACCATGTTGCCCACGATTACAACGCCCTGCAACAACAACCCTATCTGGTCAAACGTACGGCCGATGGTCTGCCCATGCGCAAAATTGCGGATTGGAGCGACGTGATCGATCTCGATTATGCTCAGCCCCAAACGCGAGAACACGTGGCTGAGGTGATGAAGTTCTGGATCAAAAACTTTGACGTGGATGGTTATCGCTGTGACGTGGCCGGCATGGTTCCTCTTGATTTTTGGGAATGGATTGCCCCTCAATTGCGCGAAATCAAAGAGGATTTCTTTCTGCTGGCCGAATGGGAGAGCCCGGCTTTGCACAAAATGGCCTTTAACAGTACCTATGACTGGAGCACGTTTGAACTGCTGTTAAAGGTTGTGCAGGATGCCCGGGAGCTGCCCCTCCTGGCGGAATGGCTGACGACAAAAACAGCGCTTTACCCCAAACAGGCCCTGCCTTTGCATTTTATTGAGAACCATGACCTACCCCGGGCCGCTTCCAGATGGAAAACCACGCAATTGAAAATGGCTCTCCTTTTCATCTTTAGTTTGCACGGGATTCCTCTTATTTACAATGGTCAGGAAATCGGCGCCGAGCAAAGCCCTTCTCTGTTTGACAAAACGCCGATTAACTGGCAGGTGGTCAATCATGAGGTGAACTTTTTCCTGCAAAAATTGATTGCATTAAGAAGCCAGGAAGCGGGCTTGAGCAGTAATCAATATCTGGTGCGTGAGGCGTATTTGAAGGATAGAATCTTATTCCTGGACAAAGAGAACCTCCATGTACTGATCAATTTTACTGACAAACCCAAACTCATAGATACTCCCGAAGGTAAGGAGATTTTAAACACCCATGAGCAGCTAATCTTTAAAAGCAGCGGATTGGAACTGCAGCCTTACCAGGGATTAGTGTTAAAAAATCCACTCTATTTTTAAATTGGAAAGGAACTGACTTGAGAAAACATATGTTTTTGTCGCTATGGCTTGTACTGGGTTTAGTGTTTACACAACTTTCGGCTCAGGTTGTCACCACCGAGCCACCTTATGCAACGGCTTACGATTCCATTGTGGTCTATTTTCATGCCGATCAGGGCGACCAGGGGTTGATGAATTATTCCGGAACAGATGTTTACGCCCATACCGGGGTGATTACCAATTTAAGTTCCGGGCCCAGCGACTGGAAATATGTTATTGCCGACTGGAATCAAAATCTACCCAAGGCCAAACTTAGCAAAGTGGAGCAGAATTTGTGGAAGCTGGTCATCGGGCATCCGTATAATTATTACGGGGTTCCCCAAAGCGAGCAAATTTTAAAGCTGGCTTTTGTCTTTCGTAATTCCGATGGCTCCAAAACCGGCCGCGATGTGGGTGGGGCCGATATCTTTTACGAACTGTATGAACCGGGCATTAATCTGGTCATCCTTGAGCCGCAGGTTACGGTGCCTTACGGCCTTGCCGAGCGCTCACCGGTTTTTGTCAGGGCCGGCGACTCTTTACACATTGCCTTAAGTGCAGCGGCCATTGGAACGCGACACCAGCAATTTAGTCTGCGCATTAATGGCATGTTGGTGGCCCAGACCACGGCAGATACCCTGCACTACACTTACCATGCAGCGCCGGATGACCATGGCAAAAAGACGGTTTATGCCTCCGTCACGGACACCAGCGGTAATGAGGTTTCGGAAACCTTTGTCATGATGGTGACTCCCTTTCAGCCGGATGAAGACCGGCCCTCGGGCATTGTTGAAGGCGAGAATTACGAAGATGAACAGAGCGTGACCCTCTGCCTGTTTGCGCCGTACAAAAAATTTGTTTATGTCATTGGCGATTTTAACGATTGGAAGGTGGATGAAGCGTACCTGATGAAAAAAGATTCGGTTGATCAGGACAGTACCTATTTCTGGTTGTCCATTTCAGGCCTCAATCCGGGGCAGGAGTACGCCTACCAGTACCTGGTGGATGGCGAGATTCGTGTGGCCGATCCTTACACACAAAAAATTCTCGATCCCTGGAACGACCAATACATCTCCAATCAAACCTACCCTAATCTAAAACCATATCCGAATGGCAAAACCGATTTCCCTGTTTCTGTGCTGCAAACCGCCCAGCCTGTTTATCAGTGGAGCATAACGGATTTTAAGCGGCCCAGTCCCGAAAAGCTGGTCATCTACGAATTGTTACTACGTGATTTTTTGCAAAACCACGATTTCAAAACTTTGATCGATACGCTCAACTATTTGCAGAATTTAGGGGTCAACGTGATTGAGCTGATGCCGGTGAACGAGTTTGAAGGCAATGAAAGCTGGGGCTACAATCCTTCTTTTTATTTTGCGCCGGATAAGTATTACGGCCCTGCGGAAGATTTAAAGCGCTTTGTAGATTCCTGCCATGTTCGGGGCATGGCGGTGGTGCTGGACATGGTACTCAATCATGCCACCTCGCAGTGTCCGCTGGTTCGCCTGTACAACGAGGGCGATTACGGGCGTCCTACGCCGGAAAATCCCTGGTTTAATGTGGAATCGCCCAATCCAACCTACAGCTGGTTTAATGATTTCAATCATGAAAGTCCGGCGACGCAAAAATTTGTGGATCGCGTCAATCGCTTCTGGTTAACCGAGTACAATGTGGATGGGTTTCGTTTTGACTTTACCAAGGGCTTTACCAACACGCCGGGCGACGGCTGGGCCTTTGACGGCAGTCGCATTGCTATTTTGAAACGGATGGCTGACCAAATCTGGAAGGTCAAAAACGATGCCTATGTCATTCTGGAGCATTTTACAGATAACAGCGAAGAAAAGATTCTGTCTGATTACGGCATGCTGCTGTGGGGCAACATGAACTACAATTACAGCGAAGCGACCATGGGTTACCATGACAACAATAAATCTGACCTGAGCTGGGGCTATTACAAAACGCGGGATTGGAGTAAAGCCCATCTGGTCACTTACATGGAAAGCCACGACGAAGAGCGTTTGATGTACAAAAATTTGACTTACGGACGTTCCTATGGCGCTTACAACATTAAGGAGCTTTCTACGGCGCTGGAACGCATGAAGCTGGCCGGCGCCTTTTTCTTTTTGTTGCCCGGTCCTAAAATGATCTGGCAATTTGGTGAATTGGGTTACGATTACACCATCGATTACAATGGACGCGTGGGTAACAAGCCCATCCGCTGGGATTATTTTCAACAACAGGAGCGTCGCAAGCTGTACAAAGCCTGGGCGGCCATGATCAGACTGCGTAACGAGAATCCCGTTTTTTACAGCGCTTCTGCTTCGGCCGATCTCTTTGTGGCCGGCGCGGTGAAACGTATCAATCTGTACCATGGCCTGATGAACGCCAGCATTGTGGGGAACTTTGGCGTTACCACGGCCAGCATCCAGCCGCGCTTTAATCATGGCGGCTGGTGGTACGATTTTTTTTCCGGCGATTCGTTGTACATCAGCGATCAGGACACAACCATCAGCCTGTTGGCCGGAGAATTTCATATTTTCACGGATCGCAAAACGTTTGTCCCGGAAAAGGGATTGATCTTAACCGACCTTCCGGAGAAGCCGGCTGAGCTGCCTCAGGGATTTACTCTAAAACAGAACTACCCCAATCCGTTTAATCCTCAAACGACCCTTGAATTTTACCTGCCAGAAAGAGGGTTGGTCACTTTACAGATCTTTAATTCACAGGGCTTGCTGGTAAGGGGTCTGGTCAGAGGCAAACTGCAGAGAGGCTGGCACCGAATCATCTGGGATGGTACCAACCATGCGCAGCAAAAGGTAGCCTCCGGTGTTTATCTTTATCGTTTGCAAAGCGGCGGCCAATCGGTAATGAAAAAGATGATTTTGCTTAGGTAAAGCATTGAAATGAGGTTGGATTGCTTTAACCTGGAGGTAAGGTTCTAAACGTTTACCTTGTTGTGCTTTAATTTTAATTACGGTTCAGCTGTCATTTTTTGTTTAAATCCATACCGCCTGTGAAAAGGCTTCCAGATGAAGAGGAACAGGGCGTTACCTAACTCCGAAAGACCTAACGAACGCTAAGCGGCAAAAACTGGAGCCCAGAAGCGTCGAGTTCTGCTGCGATCTGGTCAGGCGCAGAGAAGGCAATCCGCCCTGAGCAAGCAATAAGAAATGGAAGAGTGCGGATGCAAGGGAAGTTTCTGTTAGCGGTGGTTTTTGTTGTTATGATTCTGGTGGTCAATGCGCTGGCGCAACGTAAGCGCCCTATAAAGGTGGCCATGGTGAGCGCGCTGGTGGACGAACCGGCAAAAGCCTTTCACAATTACCCCGAGTTGCTGGTTTTTAAAAAGGCGCAGTTTAAGCAGGAAAAATACATCGTCGAGGTGAGATCTCCACTCGATACCAGTGGCATGACTATTTTGCTGGAACCAGGCACGCTTTTGAGGATCGAGACGGTCATCAACTTCAAGAAAACCCTGTACGAGATAGGGCTGCCGGTGATCACCTCCAGCACAATCGAAGAGATAGCAAAACTAAATATGCGGTAGGCCATGGAAATATTGGAAGATGGAGATGCGGCTCTTTTACAAGACGTGCGATCCATGCAGGAACTTTTAAAAGATGCACACAAGGTAGCGAGCTAGCTGGCGGCCAGGCGCTAGGAATTTGATGACTTACCTGAGAGCTGAGGGATTAACAAACCCGATTAACCTGGCTCTACTGGCTGTAGAGCCACGCCTGTCCAAAACATTCTTGCGAATCATAAGTGGAGCAAAGACACACCATAACGGCAGGCAAAGAATTGATTTTTGCTCTTTGCAAAAAAACGGATTTATTTTGATTCCTCTAACCTTCGAAGTATATTTAAGAAAGTGCCCATTAGCTATTAGCCAGTAACGTAGGGCCATTCTTCTAAAAGGATTTTTCATACGTGATTTGCTGGAGTTGGTCCATTGTCTGGGCTGCAAATGCGCTTTTCTCCGAGCGGACAAGGGTAAAGATTCTGGCATTAGGCCAGTGAGCTCAACAGATTGTTAACCCTAATATCCGATCAAGTCAGGTTTATGGTTATGGTTTTTTTAAATATGATTTTTGAGATCCGAGTTTTTAAGCCAAGCCGGGCCTAAAAAAAGGAGGGCCTGAAATGAGCACCTACATCCTGATGAAGCTACTGGAATCAAGTCCACAGCGCTACGACAGGGGAATACAGATCCTTACCCTAGGACAATTGGAGAAAGCCTATGACCGGTTGGTCTCACACATAAAAAAAGGAGATAGGGTGCTGGATATTGGATGTGGTACTGGAGCGTTAACCATAAGGGCCGCACAAAAAAAAGCCCTGGTTAAGGCAATAGATATTAATCCTCAGATGTTAGAGATCGCCCGGCGACGCTTAAAAGAGGCTGGCCTCATGAAAAATGTGGTACTGTGTGAAATGGGTGTTGCTGAACTGGGAAAGGAAAAGTCAGCAAGTTATGATGTGGTAACGAGCGGCCTCTGTTTTTCTGAATTATCAGAGGATGAATTGGGCTTTGCCCTGAAAGAGATAAAAAGGGTGTTGAAGCCCAGGGGGGTATTGCTGATTGCAGATGAGGTTAGCCCGCACAATCTTCTGAAGAGGCTTTTGTACATATTGATTAGGTTTCCGCTGCTTTGCCTTACGTACCTGGTTGCTCAGTCCACCACCCATGCTTTAAAACAGTTACCCGAACGCCTTAAAACGGCGGGTTTTACCCTCGAATCCCTAAAATTAAATTACCTGGAAAGCTTTATTGAAGTAATCGCAAGAAAAGCAGGTGGATAAACAAAATGAAAAAGCTCCATTACATCGCAGTAAATATTTTCGAAACTCTGCTACGCATTATTCCTTTTTCCTGTAAGACAGGTCTGATCAAACTGGGCTCACCAGATGAATCAGCACCTGTTTTTCTCACCTGTAATTACCATCTGACTGTGGAAAGAGTTAAATGGGCATTAAAAGGAATGGATTGTTATCTGCTTGTTGCCAATAGCAGAGGACACAATGTCTGGTGTGCCTCAACGGGTGGGCATCTTACCAATCATAGCGTGATCTCCGTTTTAAAAACCAGTGGAATACAAGAATTGGTGAACCATAGAAATTTGGTTTTACCACAACTGGCAGCTACTGGCATTGAGTCACGCGTTATTAAAAAGAAAACGGGGTGGAATGTTATCTGGGGACCCGTTTACGCCCGGGACATTCCGCATTTTGTTCAGAACAAAATGAATAAAACGCCTGAAATGCGTAAAGTCCGTTTTCCTCTTTTACAGCGTATTGAGATGGGCCTCATGTGGGCTTTTCCCTTTTCGGTCATCGCTTCTGCGGTACTGTATTTTCTGTGGCCCCACATACTTATGCCATTCAATGCTCTGATTTGGGGCCTGTCGCTGGCCATTTTTACAGCTTTTCCTCTTTATTCAAAATGGCTTAATCCAAAGAAAGAAGGCGTACGCTTTAGCCGATACACGGTGGTCTTCGATTTTAGCCGTGTGCCAATAATACTGTGGATGACCTTCCTGCTGGGCCTCCTCTTCTGGAGCATCTTCACACAGAGTTTAAGCCTCAATTTTTTCTTGCGCTGGAGCCTTATTTCTTTTACTATTCTATTATTGGTAAGTAGTGACTTAATGGGTAGTACGCCTGTTTACAAAAGCGGTTTGCACGAAGACCGTTTTCTTAAAATTATTCTCGATGAAGATAAGTGTAAGGGCGCTGGTTTTTGTGAACAGGTGTGTCCACGAAATTGTTATCAGGTAGATAGCAAGCGTCATAAGGCGATTATTGTCCGGCCTGATTTGTGTGTGCAATGCGGGGCTTGCATTGTCCAGTGTCCTTTTGATGCGCTCTATTTTCGCAATTCACATGGCGAAGTAATTTCACCTGAAGCCATCAGAACCTTTAAACTAAATCTCATTGGGAAACGTCTTAAAAGAGCGTAATAATAGACTGGCGGCGTTGGCCAGGTCTTCATTAACCCTCTCTTGTGGGGCTGCCTGAGCCACTGAACGGCGGCGCTGGAGAATTCGCGCCTGCTGCCGGTGTTTGAAACGGAAACAGTAACAGAATAAGTCAATTTCTGCCAGAAGGAAGAAGCGAGCCAGCTAAACGCGACAGTTTAAAAAGGAGATCATCGTAGATGGGAAAAAATCAATAAAACCGTAATAGATAAACGTTTTTTGTATTAAGCTTGTGTTTTGGGACTGCCTTTGGCGCTGCCCTGGGCGCAATTGTGGACAGCGTCGGCATCCCGTTTGGCGTTTCCATGGGCGTTATTGCCGGGGTATTAGTAGCTCTGGTTTTGGGAAAGCGTGTTGGCCGTACGGTGAAAGACTATTCCCGAACGAAAAACAAATAATCCGATGGTTCTCAAAAATTGGTCACCGGGTCGTAGCAGCTATTTCTAACATCTAAAAATTGAAAAAAATCATTTTTTGTATTATAATGATCTCACAGTCATTAAGACGTTAAGGCAAGTAAGAGTGATTGCCAGGATTTTTTTAAACGTGTACGTAAAGATTTTTCTGGTAAACTGTAATCTATTCTTTCACTCCTGGTAAGGAAATAAGCAATTCACGAAGGTTTGAACATGTGTCACCCTAACCAAAAGAGGACGAAATGAAGCAAATAATTGAAGATTTCATTCAGAAAGAATCGTCCAGCGGCATCCTGTTAATAGTAGCCACCTTATTAGCTCTCCTGTTGAACAATACGTTTGTGTCAGGACTGTATGACACCTTTTTACACATTCCCGTGCAGATACGGATCGGGGCTTTAGAACTCGACAAATCGCTGTATCATTGGGTGAATGACGGCCTGATGGTCGTATTTTTCTTGTTAATAGGGCTTGAAGTAAAGAGAGAAATTCTGGAAGGGCACCTGTCCTCATTACGTCAGGCGGCTTTGCCGGGCATTGCTGCTCTTGGTGGAATGCTGGTTCCGGCTTTAATCTATTTGTACTTTAACATCAACGATCCTGTCGCAGTCAATGGTTGGGCCATTCCTGCCGCCACGGATATTGCTTTCGCCTTAGGCGTTCTCTCTCTGTTAGGCAATCGGGTGCCGGTCTCTCTGAAGATATTTTTGTTGGCTCTGGCCATTATTGATGACTTAGGGGCGATTGTCATTATTGCCATCTTTTACACTTCCAAGTTGTCGATTGTATCATTAATCGTAGCGGGTCTGGCTTTAATCATCTTAATTTTGTTTAATGTGCTGGGCATTACAAGGCGAGCCGCTTACATCCTGGTCGGGGCCATCCTGTGGGTGGCCGTTCTGAAATCGGGTGTTCATGCAACCCTGGCAGGTGTGGCCTTGGCCTTTACCATCCCCCTTTACGGGAAAGATGAAAACGGTCAGTCGATTTCGCCCTTAAAAGACCTGGAACATGGCCTGCACTTTTGGGTGGCCTTTTTAATCCTCCCGCTCTTTGCCTTTGTCAATGCTGGCGTAAATATGGCCGGATTGTCATTCAGGCAGATGCTTAACGCAGTACCGCTCGGAATCATGTTAGGATTGTTTTTGGGCAAACAAATCGGCGTGTTTGGTTTTAGCTGGCTGGCCGTTAAACTGAAAATCGCCAGATTGCCGGAACAAAGCAGCTGGCTACAATTGTATGGTGTTTCTGTGTTAACCGGTATTGGTTTTACCATGAGTTTGTTTATCCTCTCTCTTGCCTTTGAGGACGACACGCTCTTCCAGTACACCGATAAACTGGCCATTTTGTTGGGTTCGTTAATGTCCGGGGTGATTGGCTATTTAATCCTAAAATGGTTAAAACCCGGCAAAGATTAAACAAAAAGCGCGGACAGATGGGGCAGTTCAATGCAGTGAAAAATTTTTATCTTGCCGGAGGGTTAAAAAGATATTATCTTCCTGAGATGTAATTTTTGGAAGGGTGCGCTGATGTTTTTGCTTATTGGGGCACGAAAACAATTTTTAAAATCTGCTTTGCTCCTGCTTGTTCTGTTGTTGAGTGAACAGGGGATTTGCCAGAGGGCCTCTCTGCCGGCCGATATTCAGTATCTGTTTCGTGAAGGCGGCGGAAAGGATGTCTATTACACGGGAGATCGGTACGGCCTGGAAATACAGGTGTTATTTTCAGGAATTTACAAAAAGTACACGATTTACTACAAGAGCGAATCGATTTTAGAACACACCGGTTATCTGAGCAAAGAACAATCGGATTCATTAAAATACTATTTTCAAAAGATGGATTTTCTCTATTTACCGGATGTTTTGCCGCGCACAAATAAAATAAGATGGCCCTCTCGCACATTTACCATTGGCTACAGGAACAGTCAAGGGGATTCCATGAAGGTGGTTTCAGTCCTCCTGGGTGGGGAAGCAAAAGACTATCCGGAAGGACTTGTGCCATTCATTTCAAAAATTAAAAAAATATTGCTCGCCGGGCAGAAAGAGCAGAAACAGTAAGAATTTTTCTCTCAATAGATTTGTCCTCCACGAGGGGATGAGAAGATTTTTATGCTGTGTGAGGAAGTAAATCCGTTGATTTGTTGAACGGTCTGTCCCCGAGAATCGGGATTTGGAATGACGCTGGGGACGAAGCCTCACTGATTGTCATTTCGACCGATGCGCTGAGCGAAAGCGACGTGCAGAGTGGAAAAATCTTTCTCAGGCGTAAAGGCGAAGCATTTTCCTGAAGGTTGTTCCAATTAGCGCAACCTCTTTGTGTACAAGTTAAAATCGCTCTTGAGAAAGACTTTGCAAAAAATGGTTCGCCCTTACAACGTCTCGAGCTGAAGCTCGAGTTACATTGCGCCTGTGAATTCTCTGTAGGTGTAAGGGATTCTTCCTCCCCCGATAAATCGGGGGATCAGAATGACATGCTGGCACGGGCCCTCTTTGCGGTTTTTTAAGGGTTGCGGCTGAGCTGCATTAGAGAAAGACATTTCTTTATATTTAAAAATTATTATTTGATCATTTAATTTACAAATACTAAATTTTGATCAATAGTCAATCCTTGAGGGTAAAACAATGAAACATATCATTTTCGTTCTGTTTTTTACTCTCAGCCTTTTTGCCTCAGATTGGCAATGGATTTCTCCATATCCACAGGGCAATGATTTGATTTCAGCGGCTGCTCGGAATGGATTAGCCTGGTTTGTTGGCGAAGCAAATACTTTGCTCATGACTCCGGATGCCGGAGATACCTGGTACAATTTTACTCCATATGCTATTCCAATATACTATGGAGCTTTTACAACGCATTCCTGGCAGCTTATTAGTGTAGCAAAAAACAACCGTTTGTTCCTTAGTCTTTTACGTTTTTATCAAAGCAATGATACAGCCAAAACATGGCAAACGATTAATATGCCTCATGGTGAAATAGTTTTTACTTCTGACGTAATTGGCTTTAATGGTTGTGATCCACCTTACCGAACAGATGATGGAGGGGATACATGGAAACAATTCCTGCCGCCATATTCATCAATGGACGGGGGAATAGATTTTATTTGCGGAGAAGACTCATTAGTATGGTTGATTGGCTTTGGAAACAGGATCTGTCATAGTAAGGATGGCGGAAAAACCTGGTTAAAGCTGGGGCGACCTCTTAAAATTTACTCTGATTCATCCTACACATTATTTCATATGATGATCAATAAACAGGGAGTTGGTTTTTTGTCCGGTTGGGCAAGGCATAAAACCAATTATAAGCGCCAGGCCTTCATATTAAAAACCAGAGACTATGGGTACACCTGGAAACGTCAAAACACAAAGTATCTTTACCGTACCATTTTAAATATTGCCCCTAAAACCTGGTTATTGATCGGAAATAATCTATGGGGTTATTATGGCCTGGACTACGAACCTTCCTTTTTAAAATCAACAGATGATGGTGAAACCTGGTACGAAACCTATCTATTCAGTCCACACAACTTTGGGCCAACTGTGGCTGTTTGGCTACCGGAATTTCAAACCGTCTTGGTCGGGGGATACCATGGCGTACTTTACCGTTCTAAAGATCTTGGTGAAAGCTGGGAATTATTGTCGAAAAAAAACTATCCTACCTTACATGACATTAATTTTATTTATGATCCAGGACTAAACAAGACCATTGGCTATGCAGTAGGTGACTTTGGCACGGTTTTAAGAACCATGGATCGCGGCCAAACCTGGGAAAAGCAAGAAATTGCATTGGATTATAATTTTTATCTGACCAAAGTGAAAGCCTTTAAAAACCATGTCTGGGTTGCTGGAAGTCGAACAACGTTATTGCATTCCTCTGATTATGGCAAAACCTGGAAGCGCATTTCATCCCCGTTTGACCGGCCTATTGATGGTCACTATGTTAATAACTATGTTTTTAATTCATTAGATGTTTATGATCAAGACCATATTGCAGCTACGGTTACTTTACCCAATTATTACGCGATTAAGACCTATTGCATCTACACAAAAAATGGCGGAAATAGCTGGAAATTGTTCTCTCTTCCCAGAGGCAAGATGCTTAATGCTGTTAAAATTGTAAAACCCGATCATCTGATATTAGGAGGAAGTAACTGGCTTATTTTTACGGATGTCACAGGCTTTTTATGGACAACCACCGATGGTGGAATAACCTGGGATAGTTTGAAAACGGTCTATGAAATTACTGATATTGCAATGTCTTCATGCCTTAAAGGGGCCGCCCTTGGGTTCAGCCATTTTTATCTTACTGAAGATGGTGGAATAACCTGGCATCATAAAAAAGTCAAAGGTACTTTCAGAAATCTAAAAAATATGGTGGAAAATCCTAATGTGCTGGTCTGTAATTCGGCTCACGGAATTTATGCCTCTTATTCAAATGGGCTCTATTGGAAAACCTTGGTTGGCAGTATTCCAATTATGATGGACATGGAATCCTTTTCGTTGCTGGATGAAGAAGGAAGTGTATTTATCACCACAGAAAAGAACGGTTTATTAAAAAATATTAGAAAATGGAATGTCAAGTATATTGCTATGGATTCCTGTTCTAATGATACTTCTTCTCCCACTCTTTCTGATCCCTATGTCGACCAATTTGTGCTGTTTAAAAACTTTCCCAATCCCTTTAATCAATCCACAACGATTAGATATCATTTACCGATAGAATGTAAAGTGACTATTTCTATTTACAACAGTAGGGCTCAACAAATTCGTAAAGTAAACTTAGGAGTTCAAAATTCAGGATTCCACTTGTTTACCTGGGACGGCACCAATGATTCCCGAAAGTTCGTTAGTTCAGGAATCTATTTCTACATAATCGAGGCGCCTCCCTTTAAAGAAAAAGATAAAATGTTGCTCATTCGTTAAAATTAAGTTTTATTTAACCACGATTTCATCCACAAACAACCAGGCTTTTCCACCGGCCCCCATGTGCCAAGAAGGACATTTTTCAATGTTTTGAGCGTAAATCTTAACAAACCGCGCTTTCTGCTTTGGGAAGTCGACAGAAAATGCCTTTCTTACCTGTTCAGCATGGTCATCGGGCAGTTCATTGACAATCGTTTGTACAGTACGGAAAGCGCCTTCTTTTTCTGCCAGAGAAAAGACAACCTGTCTGGGTAAAAAAATCCACGAGCCGATGTGGTTTAGAAAGCCGACTTCAATGTGTTGTACCTCCTGGATTTTACCCAAATCAACAACAGCTTCTAAATCAACGCCTTCAAAGCCCAACCATTGCCCATCATTGTAGTTCAATGAGCCGTATAAACTGTTGGTTAAAGTGAGGGGACCGTTACCAGAATATTTGGGAGAATAGGGATAGGTAAAAGTAACTGGTTTAGCCGTAGCCTTGTGTAAGGTCAGTGTTTTTCTGGTTATTTTACTCACGCGCTGCCCGTTTAAAAACGAGGCGGCCGTGAGCTCAGCGCTGTTGTTCAACTCAAAAGGCTCTGTGTACAACCTGGCCCTTTGGTCTGGTTCCTGGCCATCGAGCCGATAATAAATCTGGACGAAAGGTAATTCGCTCTGCAATGTGACTCTGAATTTTTTGGCTTTTAAATCCACTTCTGAATTGGCTCTTACATTGAAAGCGCTTTTGGCGTAATGGATGTTTAAGGCTTCCAGTCGCCTGAAATACGTTTGTAAGCGCCAGGTAAAATTCGCCCAGTTTTTGTTTTCAGGAAACGTCCACAAAGCTTCAGCCATGGCCGCCAGGCGGGGAAACAGCATGTATTGGGCATGTTCCGGAGTTAGAACAAATTCGGTCCACAAATTGGCCTGCCCACCCAGCACATGCTTGGCCTCAGTGGCCGTAAGAGAGTCAGGCAATGGATCGAACTGGTAAACTTTGCTTAGCGGCAGGTAGCCGCCAATGGCCTCGGGTTCCATGTCCGGTTCGCCCTGATAATAATCAAAGTAA
Organism: Caldithrix sp.; assembly: GCF_056497305.1. NCBI lineage: Bacteria > Pseudomonadati > Calditrichota > Calditrichia > Calditrichales > Calditrichaceae > Caldithrix > Caldithrix sp. The sequence continues at coordinate 50,683 of NZ_JBSMDE010000003.1, forward strand.
CAGAACTCTGTTGGCGTCATGATGACATCGTGACCACTGCGGGCCGCCTCAATGCCCCCATGATAACCCCGCCAGGACATAACGGTAGCGCGGGGCGCAAGCCCGCCTTCCAGGATTTCATCCCAACCGATCAGCTTTTTACCCCGGGAATGGATAAAGGCTTCCATTCGTTTGATAAAATACGACTGCAATTCCTCAACCGAATCCAGGCCTTGTTCAACCAGCCTCCGCTGACAGTCCGCACAGGATTTCCAGTTTGTCTTGTCCGCTTCATCCCCTCCAATGTGAATGTACTCGCCAGGAAACAGATCCATGACCTCTTTCAGGATGTCTTGCAGGAATAAAAAGGTGCTATCTTTACCCGCGCAATAGATATCGCGAATGGGCCAATATCCGCCGGGTAAAACCGTGAAAGGCCCACCGGTACAGGAAAATTGCGGGTAAGCCGCCAGGGCAGCGCGCGTGTGTCCGGGCATTTCTATTTCCGGTACGATTGTCACGAAGTGTTCTTTAGCATATTGCACAATTTCCCGGATGTCGTCCTGAGTGTAAAAACCGCCATACGTGGCTTTCTCGCCCGGTTTTTGTTCCTCACGGGCTCGCCAGGGGTGATCTTCGCGGTCCACGCGCCAGGCCCCGATTTCTGTTAATTTAGGATACTTTTTGATTTCAATACGCCAACCCTGATCATCGCAAAGATGCCAGTGAAAGCGATTCATCTTGTGCAGGGCCAGATAATCAATACATTGCTTAATAAATTCTTTAGGGAAAAAATGGCGCGAAACATCCAGCATCATTCCTCGCCATACAAAGTGTGGCTCATCTTTAATAACCAGGGCCGGAATCTGGATGGTTGGCTCAGAGAAACGTCCGGCTTCAAAGTCGGCTGGCAGTAATTGGCGCAAGGTCTGAAATGCATAAAACAGGCCAGGCGCACCGACGGCAGTGATCACTATCTTGTCAGGCCGAACGGTTAATTTATAAGCTTCTCTTCCAGCCAGTTCCATTTCTTTTTTCAAATGGATAACAATCGCCTTACCCTCGTTTTCTGAAACCTGTTTAACCGGCTGTTGTTGCCCCCACCCTTTTTGAATGAGCCGTCGCCAGAAGAGAATGGCGTATTGCAATGAATCGCTATCGGGGGCTTCCTGAACAATGATGGGCGTGGATGCTGTTAAAGTAAAGTAGCCGTTCTTTAGTTCCATGAAATGGGGGGCCGGAATGATGGAAACCACTTTTCTAAACTCCTTTTGTTTTTCTTTCATAAATATAGCACAGGCACTAAGAATCACCAGACAAAGCGTAAAACAGGACATTTTGAACAATCGCATGCCTCTTCTTACTCCTATTTGATTTTCACCATTTTACCCGTCTGCATCTGACTTCCCTTGATTAGTCTGTAGAGGTAAACACCGGAAGGTTCTCCCTGGCTCTTCCATTGAGTTTCCTGAAGCCCAGAACGGACCAGATTTAACGTCCGGCTTTCAATCAACTGTCCCAGCGGATTGTAAATCTCTAACTGGTAAATGCCAGGTGTATTCGCCAGAAATCGAATGCGGGTTTGGGGATTGAATGGATTGGGGTAATTCCCAAGCAAAGTGAACGAGTCCGGTTGGCGTGCATCATTTTGACTGAGGGAAGTAACCGTTGAGTAATTGGTTTGGGCCAGATGGTAAAGGTACAGATGGCCTAAAGCAACGTACCACACATCTTTACGATTCGAGATATAAGCCAGATGATCGGTGGTGTAAGATTTGTCCCATTCCACCACATTGGGATGAAACATGACATGATAAACGGTTTGATTATCGTAGGCATAATCGAAGGCCCCGTTGAGCTCGTTGATGTCGTTGGTACCAATGCCCCAGCCTAATTGCGATTTGGGCGGGTCCATAGCCTTGCTTACGCCGATTCTGCCAAAGGAATGATGGGGTTTATCCCATTCGGCAAAACCGTAATAATCCGCATAGTACATGCGGTTGACCAGATATTTGCCAACGCCTACCAAGGAGTCAATCACTGTATCGCTGTAACCATGCGGGGAAATGTAGGAATAGACGTACTCGTGCTGTCCATTGCTGAACAAAGTAGGCAAATTCAGGTTGTCGATAATCATCTGCCTGGAATCCAGAATTTCATACTCGTAATCGGAATAGGGTTTGGGATCTGGATGGGTATTGGTATGGGAGCCTACTTCAATCAGACCGCTGCCCACCTGACTCTGTAGAAAGTTCCATGTAGAACTACTGCAGGCCGCAGGATTGGTAGCCAGAGTAAGCCAGAGATTGTAACTCCGCGTGTAACCGATCGAGGTCTCAAATTTACTCTTACTCCATGAGGCCATGTCATCGGCGCTCAGGGTGACGGCCATCCGTCGGTTATCATAAAATTGAGTGATTTGCGTGGCGCTGGCCTGGACAACCCTGCCCTGTTCGTCCAGCAAATGCAGGTAGATGGAATCACTAACTGCATTAAAACCAACCGAAATGTAAGCTCGGTTGGTTTCATACTCGAAACGGGCCGCCCATTTGGCATTAAAAAAATCATCACTGGTGCGGGGAAAAACCATTTGCCAGTTTCTGGATTTTGTAAATCGTACTTCGGCTTTAAGATTCTGGCTTTGTGGGGGTATGATTAATTCAAAGGTCAAGGGATAGGAAAAACCATAATCCGCATGCATGGTAGAATCGATGATTACGATGATTTCACCGGTATTGCTGTTGTGGATAAAGATGAACGGTTGGGCATTTAAAAAGGCGCCGAGCAAAAGAGAAAGCAAAAACGAAACCAAGGTTTTCATGAGGTTTTCTCCATTTTTAACAAGTTTATTTTTTCTGAGAATAAACTAATTTTGCATTGAATGCAAGAAAATTTACAAGAAATGGGATATGATATTGACGACATGAAACGCTTTACTAATAAGCAGTGATCAATCCCATAGATCATAAGATTGTCACGAATGAACGGATGATATTTTTAGAATATTTACTTTAAAAGATCTATAGCAGCAACCCCCCAGCCCAAAAACTTCATTAAAAAATGACAGGCCGGCGCCTCGGAACCCATTAACTCTTATACTCATTTACTCTTAACTTTACTCTTCTAACAGCATAAGTCATTTCACGAATTAGCCCTCACCCCCTCGATCCCCCTCTCCCAGAATAAAAATCTGGGAGAGGGGGAAGGATTACCACCTGTGTTGAAAATTTTCTTTCATGGCCTCATTCACGATCAGTATGAATTCGGAATATCAGCCAGATGCTCATTCAACCATTCAACAAATCAACAATTCAACAATTCAACAGTTTCACTCCACCACACGGCACAAAAATTTTCGCACGCTATTGCATTACATCTTCTGAAGGAAGTATTCTAAGGCAGCATATCCGCAACCAAAAGTGAGAGAAACTGTTTTAATCACAATTATATTTCGCGCAGATTTAGCAGATATTCGCAGAAATAATTTAAACCAATTCTTCAACACGTCCTCCCTAAAACAGCATAAAAATTTTCTCACGCTATTGCATTACATCTTCTGAAGGAAGTATTCTAATCAGCCACTACCTCAGCCTGCTCTTCAAGCGATTGATGCGACTCTTTTAACGATCTGCTGTACAATTTAAAGCTGAGCAGCATGGCCATCAGAATAAACAGGCCGGCGCTGACAAAGGGAATGGCAGGACCAAACTTATCGAAAAAATAGCCGGCCCACAGAGGCCCAACCACGCGGCCCAGGGAGGAAAACGACTGATTTAATCCTAAAATACCTCCCTGTTCATCGCGGGCGGCATTTTTGGAAACAAGCGCGGTAACCGATGGGTTGTGCATGCCAAATCCAAAAGCAATGGCGGCTACAACGAGCAGAAAAAACCCCAGGACGCGCACAAAAGGAAAGGCCAGAAAAGCCAGACCTAAAATTAGGGTGGCCGCGGTAATTAAGCGTTTTTCACCAAATCGTTTGGCCAGCTTTCCAATCAATACGCCCTGTGTGGTGGCGCTGATCACCCCAATCATGGCAAAAAAATAGCCGGCGTGTTGCGAATCATAACCAAAGGCGCGCTCCAGATAAAGAGCAAAAATAGTTTCAAAATTAGCAAACGAAGTGGTTACGATGAAAAAGATCAGAAATAAAATCCCTAAATTGGGATGATGCAAAGCGCGATATAGATTTTTCAGATTAAAGCGTCTGTAATCCCGCACCACAGGATTGCTGGTATCCACTGTTTCAGGGAGCTTTAAAAAAGCAAAGGTTAAGGCGGTTAAAGAGAGACCGGCAGCCATCATTAGAGGCACGCGGTAACCGGCAAATCCACTGACAATGCCTCCCAGGGCCGGGCCCAGAATAAAACCCAGACCAAAAGCCGCGCCAACAATGCCCATTCCACGGGCCCGCTCTTCCGGCGGGGTAATATCGGAAATGTAGGCCATAGCCGTAGGAACCGTAGCAGCAAAAATGCCGGTAAAAACACGGGCAATAAAAAGCACGGTCAGGTTGCCACCCAGGGCAAAGATAACGTGTGTAACCGCCGACCCGGCCAGACTCATCAACAGAATGGGCCGGCGCCCAATGCGATCGGAAAGCCGTCCCCAGATGGGAGAAAATATGAATTGCATTAAGGAATAGACCGTAATCATGCTGGCAATGACTTTGCCAATCTGATCCGGACTGGTTACAAACTCTTCCAGATAATAGGGAATAATGGGAATGATCACCCCAAAACCAAGTAAATCGATGAAAATCACCAGGAATATGATGGTCAGTTCTTTTTTGTAATCTTTCATTGCTCCATTCTTTTTTTTTACATTTACAAATCATTTTTAATGATTTAATATTCCCACAAGTTACACAAATTTTCATGTTTGTTGCAATTTTTGAAAACGGCAGGGACAGGTCGTTTTAGAGCGAAGTATTTTAACAGAGGTTGTGACATGGACAATTTTAATTCATAAACAAATTACTACTCAATAATGGAAAGCAACTTGATAAATATACTTACCTCTATGCCTGGTTTAAACTTTTTATCCGGGCAGAAATACCAGAAGGTTCTGTGCTCCAATGCATGCCAGCTTAAAGCCTGCGGGAAGGGAAAAGCCCTGCTGCGAGCCCAGACGGAGAGGCTAGATATCTCCTATCTAAAGAACCAGGAGGTAGAATCCTGTGGTTTAATTTCTGAAAACTTCGCGGTACTTGGAGATATTCAGTCTTTGATTGTAAAACAGGTCTTCCAGAACCAAAGCCACTGCGCCGATGATCGCTGCATTTTCTCTCAGTTTTGCCTTTTTAACCTTGACAATCCGACTTGGAGTGCGCAAAATGTCCTGCTTAATCTGCTCTTTAATAATTTTTAACAAGAGTGGATCATAAGCAATGGGTTGTCCGCCAATGACCACCAGTTCCGGATTGAGCGTATTGATTAGATTAATACAAATGACACCGACTAAAAAGCCGTATTCTTTGATGAGCTCCAGAGAGAGCGGATTATTATTGTGCGCTTCTTCCAGAATGTATTCAACACTTAATTTTTTTTCATCTAACTGACCGTTGTAATCGCCGTTTAATCCTCGCCTGGCGCCCTCCAGAAGTACCTTTTCCGAAAGGATGTCCCCAAAATTTTTGTGCCCATCGTACAAAAGCTGGCAATACCCCTTCTCTTTGATCAGAAAGCCGACGTCGTAATAGCCCACTTCCCCGGCAGAAGCAGACACACCGCGTAACAATTCACCATGAATCATAATGCCAGCGCCGACGCCATCCCCTACCCACAAATAGACCATATCATTTACACTCTTCCCCGATCCAAAATGGAATTCGCCAAGGCTGATGGCTTTGACGTCATTTTCAATAATCGTTTCAATATTAAAGCGCTTTTCAAACGATTTTTTAAGCGGAAAGCCCACCCAATTTTTAAGAGTGTCCGACTCCTGGATTTTACCATTCTGATAATTCACCAACCCGGGAATGGCAATACCAATGCCAATGGGTCTTGCTTTTTTAACCCAACCTATTTTTAAAAATTTTTCGATGTAGAAAAAGGTCTGTTCCACAATTCCTTTCAGCGGAGCCCCCGGTTTAAAGGAGAAATAATCAATATTGTAAATTTTAGCATTCAAATCACTCAGAGCCACGCGTGCATGGTCGCGTTTTATTTCCACTCCAATGGCAAAGCCCGATTTGGGATTAAACTCCAGCAAAATGGGTTTACGTCCCCCAAGCCTGGTGGAATTGCCCATCCCAATTTCATGAATGTAGCCCAATTCGAGTAGATTGCTGATGATTTCAGAAACAGCAGCCTTAGACAACTTGTAACGCTTTGCCAGTTCTGCCCGTGAAATCGGTCCGTCATTCTTGATAAAGCGCAATATGTTTAATTCATTGAACTCCCTGACCAATTTAGGCCCATACCCTGCTTCACGAATCATTCCATTCCTTTTCTTTGTTCGTTTTCTTAACAATCAATGTAAAGATAATATAAAAATTATCTGAATAAAAGTATTTCTCTTAATAAATAGTAGATTTTTATGCTATTTTGTATTATTATTTAAAAAAGGCGCAGTTTAAATTGAAGAATCAGCGCCTTTATCTAATAGCGTATGGTTGGTTAATTTGCTAAACAGACACACTTCAATAGAAAGGGGAAAAGACATGGAAGATCCTTATTTTTTCCGAAATCAACTGATCGATCCGGGACGCTTTCGCCCTCTTAAAGCGGATGAGATTGAAGTTTTAAAAAGCCATAACAATTCGGCTGAAGACTGGGCTAAGGTGCTGGTCACCGATCAATTTGATCCCAACCTGGTTAAAAATTGTGAATTCTGGGGATTGGTGCGCATTGGCGATTTAAAATCTTCATTTATTGAAGCCGATTCGCTGCGCCTGCCGGTGGGCTTGTACAACAGCACCATTGATTCATGCGATTTTGGGGACCAGGTTGTTGTGCGCAATGTCGGTTACCTGTCTCATTACGTGGTAGAGGATCGGTGCCTGCTTTTTAATGTGGATGAGTTGACTGTTAGCGCCAGTGCCAAATTTGGTCAGGGGATTATTAAAGAAGGCGAATCGGAAGATGAACGCATCTGGATTGAATTGGCCAATGAAAACGGCAACCGGGCCATTCTGCCCTTTGCTTCCATCCTTCCGGCCGATGCCTACATCTGGTCCAGGAATCGGGCCGACAAAATGTTCCAAAGAAAGTTAGTTGAGTTAACGGACAAATTAGATGATGCCAAAGCAAGGCCCTATGGCCTCATTGGCAGGCAATCGGTCATCAAGGACAGCCGTCTGATTCGCGACACACGGTTTGGCGCTTTTTGTAAAGTTAGCGGCGCCAACCGGCTGGATAATCTAACCATCCTGTCCAGTAAAGATGAACCGACCGAAATCAGAGAAGGAGTGGAATTGATTAATGGCATTGTCGGCTATGGCAACCACATTGTTTACGGCGTTAAGGCCATAAATTTTATTACCGGCCGAAACGTTAATTTACAGTACGGCGCCCGCTTCATTAACTCTTTTCTGGCCGATAATTCAACGGTTTCCTGTTGCGAAGTATTGAACAACCTGCTCTACCCTTTTCATGAACAGCATCACAACAATTCCTTCTTAATTGCCACAACCGTACAGGGCCAGGCCAATATTGCAGCCGGAGCAACGATTGGTTCGAACCACAATTCCCGCGCCCCCGACGGCGAAATTTTTGCCGAACGCGGCTTCTGGCCCGGGCTGTGCAGTAATTTTAAGCACAACAGTTACTTTGCGCCCTTTGCCCTACTGGCCAAAGGCAACTATTACAGCGAGCTGAACATTCAACTACCCTTTGCCCTGGTCAGCCCGGGTGATAAAAACAACGAAATTAACATCTATCCCGGCTATTGGTTCAAACACAATATGTACGCCCTGGCCCGCAATAGCTGGAAATTCAAAAAACGGGACAAACGCGTGGTTAAAGAGCAAAAGATCGAAACGGATTTTCTAGCCCCGGACACTGTAGAATGGATGTTTAAAGGCATTGAAATCCTGCAACAGGGCATCAACCAGGCGGCCCGGCAAACCCTGTCCATCACTCAGATTCTTGATCAACAAAAGACCATTGATAAAGAATTGGAGGTAAAGCTTAACGACTTTGTTTACCACGGAGTGGCCAGAGTGCTAAAGCCGGCTCAGGGCCTGCAAATTTATTTCCAAATGATCGATTATTACGGCGCCCTGGCCCTGTTTAAAATTTTAACCGAAGAAAAATTAACAACCATAGCGGCCTTACAATCCTACTTGCAAAGCCATTTGACGCCCTTTTACAGGGATTGGGAAAACTTAGGCGGCCAATTAGTCCCTACCGATGAAATCCGCAGGTTAAAAGAAGATGTTAAAGCCGGTGTGCTCGATTCATGGGAAAAGGTACATCAACGTTACAACGACTGGTGGGAAAACTACCCCCAACAAAAACTTAGCCATGCAGTGTACAGCCTTCTGGAATTGCATCAACTTACAGTGAATGATTTGAATCTGCCATTTGTCAAACAGGCCTTACAACGGGCCCAACACATAGCAGAAGAATTGCGGGCCAATGCCTTTACTTCCCGGGAAAAAGATTACACCAATCCCTTCCGCAAGATGACCTACGAAAACGACCAGGAGATGGAAGCAGTTTTAGGGAAAGTAGAAGACAACAGCTTTTTGATTGAACTCAAGGAAGAAGTTCAAGTAATGAATCAGCAGATTGAGGCATTGCTACAAAACTTAAAAGAATAATCCGGCCGGCCTCGTTTTATTTTAGGTTCTAAAAACGGGGCCTTTGTCTGGAATTGGCATTTTCGTTAAAAAACGTTAACATCGGTGGTTGGCGGTTTTGTTGAGCGAACAAGACAGAAGACAACGCACAATTCTTGACCTTGGCTTATTTTTCCTCAAAAAACAGAGAAAATGTTCCGAATATGGTGATGTTCCAATCTGTATTCGAATCCGCAGCGTAGCCGGGCAGGTTGGGCAGAAAACGAAAGCCATCAAACGCACTCAGAGCAGGAGTTACATTATGAATAAAAAGAAAAAGTTTCCGGTAAAGGCTTACAAAAATTTAGAGTTCCTTAACAGTCCGGAGGCGCGGCCGATTCGGATTCTGGCCGAATTTACTGAACCCAGTGTACGATTCAAAAAATTTGGCATTCACAGCACGGTGGTCTTTTTTGGATCGGCGCGCGTGCGGCCACACGAACTGGCCAAAAAGGAATTAAAAGAGATCGCCAAACAATATGATGAACAGCCCAGCGAAGAACTGGAGCGCGAACTTTCTGCCGCCCGACTTCGTTTGCGTCTTTCCAAATATTACGAAGACGCCACCGAGCTGGCCCGCCTTTTAACCCAATGGGCCATCGAAAAAGGCAACGGCAAACAGGCGCTTTATGTTTGCACCGGCGGCGGGCCGGGCATTATGGAAGCAGCCAACAAAGGCGCCTATCTGGCAGGTGGGAAATCCATCGGTTTGAATATCTCTTTACCGCATGAGCAGGAACCCAATCCATTTATTTCAGAAGAATTGGGCTTTGAATTTCACTACTTTTTCATGCGTAAATACTGGTTGGTCTATCTTTCCAAAGCGCTGGTGATTTTCCCGGGTGGCTTTGGCACCCTGGATGAGTTAATGGAAGTGCTGACGTTATTGCAGACAAAGAAGATTCATCGTCCCCTGCCCATTGTGGTCTTTGGACAGGACTACTGGCAGGAAGTCATCGATTTTGAAGCCATGGCCCGTTGGGGCACCATTGCCTACAAAGACCTGGAGTTCTTTAAATTTGTCAACTCGGCCGAAGAAGCTTTTGAATATTTAAAAGGAAAGCTGGAACCATGGGCTGTTGCGGATCTACCGCTTAATGAGTGAGTCGGCTTTAAAGGAAGCTGCTTTAATTTATTCCGATTTGTTTTCACCGTTTTTGTAAGACCAGCGCTTTTTGTCTCTGAAATCTTCGCCCCAGTGCAATTTACTGCGCAGGGTTTCATAAAAACTCTTTTCTCTCATTTTTACCAGATTCACATTAAAGGGCGCCCGACTTAAGGTAAATTGGCTCCCGCTGCTAAAACTTTGAACCAATTGTCCGTCTCTGAACAGCTTCACCTCTTTAAATTCCGTAAAGACTTCCAGAGTAATAACGCTGCTGTCGTCAATGACCACCGGACGATTGGTAAGCGAATGGGGGCAGATGGGATTGATAATGAACACATTGGTTTCCGGAATGACGATTGGACCGCCGGCAGACAGGGAATAGGCTGTGGAACCTGTAGGGGTAGAGATAATCAGGGCGTCGGCAATGTACGAGTTTAGCAGCTTTCCATCCACATGGGTTACAATTTCAATAACACGCGAGAATCCGGCTTTGTCGATCACAAAATCATTAAAGGCGAAATATGTTTTACCACTGGCCCGATCTTCGCATTGCAACAGACTCCTCTTCTCAACAAAATATTTCTTATTGAGAAAATTCTCAAGATGCCCGGTCAACTCCTCCGGCGAGGTTTCTGCTAAAAAGCCCAGACCGCCTAAATTAACGCCCATAATAGGAATTTGCCGCTGGCCGATTAATTGCACGGAGCGCAAAATGGTGCCATCCCCTCCGAGGGCCAGGACCAGATCGGAATGCTGCAGCAAATCCTCCAGCGAACTGATCTTCAATTGTTCGAACTGGTCTTTAACAAAAACAGAATCAAAGGTACACAAGCGGAACTCAACCGGAAACCGTTTGTTCGTTTTCTGCCAATCGTTTAAGATTTTCAGGGGAACTAAAATTTGTTCTTTACGTGGATTGACAAGAATGCCAATGGTCAATGCCTTTTTCATTACAAATCGCTCAGGTTAAAATTTCCTTCGCTGTCCCTGGTCAATTTTTTAACCCTGGTTTCGGCTTCATTTAATTTTTGCAGGCAAAATTGGATTAATTTTTGTCCTTCTTCAAAGGCTTTAATACTCTCATCCAGGGAAATTTCACCGCTTTCCAGCTGATTAACGATCTCTTCAAGGCGGCTTAACGCTTCTTCAAATTTCATCTTTTTCGTTGCCATCGCTTCCCTTTTCTATTTTGACTACCTGGCCCCAAATTTCCCCTTTGAACAACTCGGTTCTGGTTTGCTGGCCAATCCCGACCTGAGTGGCATCTTTTAACACCTGACCATTAATATAGGTAATACTGTAACCTCTTTCCAGCACTTTTTTGGGGTTTAAATTTAACAAACGTACTTGCATCTGTTCCAGGTGTCTTTTTTGCAGATCTATTTGTTGCAGAAAGTTTTTGAGCATCTGGGATGTGAGTTCATCTACGCGTAAGGCATACTGGTGTAGCAAGTCTTCCAAACGGCGTAGGCCGTAACTCCGCTGAATACTCACGAGTTTTTGACGCTCGCGTTCTATTCTTTGCAGGAGGGCTCTTTTCATGCGTTGAGCCATGAGCAAAATATTTTGCTTAATCTCGCCAAAATCGGGCACGGCTAATTCGGCTGCGGCCGATGGCGTCGGCGCGCGTAGATCGGCTACAAAATCGGCAATGGTAAAATCAATTTCATGTCCCACTGCCGAGATAACAGGAATCTCTGACTCAAAGATAGCCCTGGCCACGGGTTCTTCATTGAAGGCCCACAGGTCTTCCATTGAGCCTCCGCCGCGGCCCACAATAAGCAAATCAACCTGTCCATAGGCATTAAACTCTTTAATAGCCCGCGCAATGTCCTGAGCGGCTCCTTCGCCCTGAACCTGCACCGGACGCAGAATGATTTGAACATGGGGCGCCCGACGACTGAGCACATTGATGATATCGCGAATGGCAGCTCCAGTGTCCGAAGTTACCACACCGATTCTTCGGGGAAATCGCGGTAGGGGTTTTTTATGTTGTTCATCGAATAGCCCCTCGGCTGCCAGCTGCTTTTTCAGGCGTTCAAATTCCATTTGCAGGCGACCCAACCCGGCCGGCTGGATGTGAATGATATCAAAATTGTAGCGTCCACTGCGTTCGAACACTCGAACATTTCCCAGAGCCTGCACGCGCAGGCCATCTTCTAGCTTAAAATCGATGTTCATCACACGCGAACGCCAGATCACTGCTGAAATTTGAGCCTGAGCATCTTTGAGGGTAAAATAATAATGGCCCGAAGAATGCGCTTTAAAGTTGGAAACTTCTCCTTCGAGCCAGAGGGTAGGAATACCTTCTTCTAAAAGTTGTTTTATGGTGCGTGTCAGTTCACTGACGGTAAAAATACGGGTCTTTTCTTGCCACATTTGATCAGTCTGTACCCCAAAAGGATAAGGTTCATCAACGGATGAACCCTATCGAATTTTCTTTTTATGACGATTTTTTCTTAAACGTTTTTTCCTCTTATGAGTCGCCATCTTTGCGCGTTTTCTTTTGCGTCCACAAGGCATCTTCCGTCATCTCCTTTCAATGGTTTAAACTTATTTTAACATCTTCTTTGCTTCTTCAATAAATTTCTGGGCCGTCTTTGCTTCTTCTGACTGAGGATGAACCTGGATTAATGTATTCCAGGTAGCGATCGCTGCATTAAATTGTTTTAAATTGTACTGAATCACGCCCTTGTTGAACAACCCCAGCCGGTGTTGTGGATCGATGCGCAAGGCCTGATCGACAAAAACGAGGGCTGAATCTAGTTGATTCAAATTAAAGTAAGAAACTCCCAGATCAATGAATATCTCGGGTCGTTTTACCTGATGATCAATGGCCCGCTTGTAATACACTTTGGCTAAATCAAAACGACCGATATCAAAATAATTGTTGGCCAGATGAATCATTAGATCTGTATTGTTCGGATCATTTTTTAATTGGTCTTTGATATCCTGGATGTGTCTCATTTTTTCCATATCCGGATGATTGGGCGGCAATTGTCCGGAAGCGGATGTCTGTTTCTGCTTTTGTAAAAAGAGCTTGGTGTGCAATTGTTTTCTATTACTGCTTAATATCAGCAGTATGACAATGATTGCAAACACAAAGGTGGCCAGCAGGGCCAGCAGGGCCTTTTTACTAAAAGACTCCGATTGGTTTAATGGCTTTGTCTTGGTATCTTTTAATTTTGCTCCACAATTAGGGCAAAAATTTACCTGGCCTTTGATTTCGGTGCCACATTTCGGACATTTAATAGTCTTTGCTATGTCCCGCTCCTTTCCATATTAAATTAGCTAACAATTTTAATATTTTTAACTATTAAAGTCAATTTAATTTTTAGCAATACTAAATATGCCCCAAAATTTTTCTGACAATTTTCCAAAGGAATAAGTGAGCCAGCAGAGTCGTGACCATTAATCGTCCTTAAAAAACAAAGCATAACCACGAGTGTACGAAAGAGTATTTTATAATTAAAAATTACGAATTACGAATTATTTTGTGAAGGGGCAAGTTGTGCCCGGGCGGTGAAGGCCCGTGCCGACGTGTCATTCTGAATCCCGATTCATCGGGATGAAGAATCCCTTACACTGGTAGTCTGAACTCCCCCTCTCCCGATCTTCTGGAAAGGGGGCCAGTGGGTGAGGGCTAAATAAAAAATCCATTACACCTGCATACTATTCGCAAGCGCAACGTAACTCGAGCTTCAGCTCGAGACCTCCACTGGCAGACACAAGCGAAGAAAGTGTGTGTGTAAGAGTTAAGAGTGTAATAGTTAATTAGTTAAATGGTTGAATAGGTGAATGGTTGAAAGGTTGAATGGTTAAAAAGTTAAATGGTGCTGAGTATCGTTCTGATTCCCGATTCATCGGGAAGAAGAATCCCTTACACTTGCAGACAATTCGCAAGCGTAACGTAACTCGAGCTTCAGCTCGAGACGCTTGTAAGGGCGAAGCATTTTTTGCAAAGTCTTTCTCAAGAGTGATTTTAACTTGTACACAAAGAGGTTGCGCTAATTGTAACAACCTTCAGGAAAATGCTTCGCCCTTACACCTGAAAACGATTTCTCCGCTCAGCCTGTCGCTATCGTTCCGCACCTTGGTCGAAATGACAGTAAGCGTGGTCATGAGCCAACGTGTCATCTCAAAGTGCTTCCGACCTGTCGTAAAAACTTCGGAATAATGAAATCTGCAAATCGTTCTTAAAACCGGCAACAAAATTTTAGTCCGTCAATGCATTCCTTAATGTTTCACCAGAAACCCTTTTTTCAGGCGAATATCTCGTGAAGAAGAACCGATTAAAATCTGATATTTACCTGGTTTGACCTGCCACTTCTTTTTTACATGGTCAAAAATCAGTAGATGCTCAGGTAAAATGTCAAACGAAACAATTTTACTTTCGCCAGGTTCTAAATAAACTTTTTGAAAGCCTTTCAACTCTTTCTCCACAGTCAGCACATCCACTTCTCTGTGCAAGTACAGTTGAACGACTTCGGCTCCGGCGCGCTGCCCCTTATTGGTAATTTTACAGCTTACTTTCAAACGGCCATTGCTTGCAATGGAACGGGCTGACAATTTCAGATCATCGTAATCAAAGGTTGTGTAGGACAGTCCGTAACCAAAAGGAAACAAGGGTTCCATATCCTTTTTATCAAAATGGCGATAACCTAAAAAGAGGCCTTCTCCATATTCAATGGCTTTAGGATTTTTAGAGAAATCAGCCTTGTAAATGGGGGGATTGACAACAGGCGGATAGTAATAATCGTAGGCCGCAGCATCCTGCCAGCGTTTTTCAATAGAAAACGGCAATTTCCCTGAGGGATTGACCTCGCCCAACAGGATATCTGCCACGGCCTGGCCTGCTACCTGTCCCAGGTAAAATGTGTGCAAAACAGCCTGTACATCTTCAATCCAGGGCAAACAATCAACACCTCCGCCTGCAGTAAGCACAACAATGGTTCGCTCATTTAAACGAGCGCTTTCCTTAATTAAACGATTTTGTTCTTCAGGCAGGGCAAAGGGACGATCGTGCCCTTCCCCTTCCACATCCGGCGTAAAACCTACACAGACAACAGCTGCATCATAATCTTTTATTTTTGCCAATTTTTGTTCCAAAGGAGCCTCGTCAACCAGACCATAGCCAAAACGAATGACTCCCTGCCCTTCATGATTGTAATAATCAAGGCGTAGTGAATAGACTTTGCCTTTGCGTAGTTGCACTTCAGCAAAATTCTTTTGAACCGCATGATCGTTCCAGTCGTCAATAATCTTTTTGCCATCCAAAAACAGGCGGACGCCATCGTCGGATTCGGTGGCAAACACATAAGTCCCGCTGACCTCTGGTTTGATGTAACCGCGCCAGCGGATGGAATAGTTTGCGTTTTTAACGCCAAAGGCTGGCGAGGTTTCGCCAAAATCAAAATCGATTTTTTGATCGATCCGACGAAAAACAGGCGGGATTTGTAAGCGTCTATTATTGTAAAAGATGGCTTTTAAACCGTTCTGCTTTAAATCCGACGTAACGTAAAATTGGCTGTTTGCAACCATTTTTGAGAACACAGGATAACGGTCGGTGTTTAAAAAATCGACCGATATTTTTTGCTTTTGGGCCAGATTTTGCAGGGCTTTGAAAATACTGATCTGGCGGTAGGGTTTAACATAAGCCGAACCACCACCGCTGGTTGGCGTGGGATCGGCCGTTGGGCCCAAAACAACCACTCGTTTAATCTCCGGGGGCTGAAGAGGGAGCACATCATCCTCATTTTTCAGTAGAACAATGCCTTCTTCTGCCACCTTTAAAGCCAGCGCATGATGAGCGTCCCAGTCAATCGCCGGTTTTGGGCGATTTTTATTAAATAGATCCATACTCAGACAAACGCGTAAGATGCGACGTACTTTGTCATCAATCAGTTTTTCATCGAGCTGACCATTTTCAATAGCCGGCACAATATGTTCTGCGGTCATGTAGCGGGCTTCCGGCATTTCCAGATCGAGACCGGCTTTTATTGCGGCCGCACTGTGTACGGCTCCCCAATCCGACATAACCAATCCCTTAAACCCCCATTCTTTTTTTAAAACATTCTGGATCAGAAAAGCATTCTCCGTGCAATGGACACCGTTTAATGGATTGTAAGCGGCCATAACGGCCAGAGCCCCGCCTTTTTGCACGGCTGCCTTGAAGGCTGGAAAATAAATCTCACGTAGGGTTCGTTCATCCACATTGGAGCTCACCCAGTGCCGGTCATATTCCTGATTATTGGCCACAAAATGCTTAACGGTGGCCACTACCTGATTGCTTTGCACACCGCGAATGTACTGCACGGCCATTTCGGAGGTTAAAAACGGGTCCTCGCCAAAATATTCAAAATTGCGGCCGCACATGGGCGCTCGATAGATGTTGACGGCCGGAGCCAACAAAATGCCGATTTCCTTGGCTCTGGCTTCCCGGCCGATGGCCTTGCCCACGTCCAGAGCCAGCTCGCGGTTCCAGGTGGCACTCAAGGCAATGGCCGCCGGAAATGCCGTCGATTTGCCATTGGCCCGAATGCCCAGTGGGCCGTCAGATAATTTGACTTCCGGAATGCCCAGACGCGGAATCCCCTTCAGGTAAAATCCTTTTGTTCCCCCAAGGTATGCGATCTTTTCCTGCAGCGTCATTTTAGACAGCAGACTACTGGCTTTGTAATCAACCCCATTAAACTGGGCAAAAAGTGAACTTAATCCGATTAAAATAAAGATGATTAAACGTGAAATCATGGTACCGTCCTCTTTATTTTACCTGAAGCAAAGTTACAAAAAATTGGTTTCTCATTACAATTCTTTATGCAGATTATTTTCATTAAGACGCCAGAACAAGCCATCCCGGCAGAGAACTCAATCCTACAGTAGAGAATCTGGATGATTTCTGGCCATTAAAAGGCCATCCTGAATTTCTTACTGAAACCAGCGCCTGTGGTGTGCAAAGAATTCGTCCGATCTGCTATTGGACATTTAAATTTGGCAATTTTAAAATTTTGCATTAAAATAAAACAGATAGTAAAAAGAGGAGGAGAACAATGTCTGTTTCACGCATTTCTTTGATTAGCCTCATTTTTATCGGTGCTTTATTCTCCGGGACACCGGTCATTGATGGCATATTTGACGGCGAGGCGGTATGGGGCCAGCCGGTGCATGTGGCCGATGGCCTTCCCGGATTTGCCGGAGCCAACGCTAAAGAGATTTATGTCACCGATGATGAAAATTACATCTATTTTGGCGCTAAAGTTTCGGCCGGGAAATGGATGAGCTGGGCTTTCATCGTCAACACCAAAAGCGGTGGTGGCAGTTACGATTCCTGGTCGCGCTCTATCGATTACGCCCATGCGGATCTGCCTGACTATGCCCCGCGCGGACATTTTGGCGGCACCGGCGATCAAGACAATAACTATGCTGAACTAAATTACTGGAACGGAACGGCATGGGATGGTTACGTGGGACTGGCTCAAAGCGAATTCGCCGACACCATCTCCGTTAATGATGTAGTCGATGGCTGGATCGAAATACGTATTCTGAAAAGCGAAATGGGAAATCCGGATGTGGGCGACGTGCAGTTCTACATTACCGGTGATAATAACAACCACGGCAATTTTGACTCATGCCCGGATGACGACACAGCCAACGACTGGGATATGTCCGCCAATCATAACATTCTGGACACCTATCAGATGAATGTGACGCTCAATTCTTCGGCCTCCGCCCTGCCAGAAGAAAAGCTACAACCGTCTGCTTTCCGGTTAATGGGCAATTTCCCCAATCCTTTTAACCCATCGACCACTATTCGCTTTACCACCCGCGCTCATGCTCTGGTGGTGCTGGCCATCTACAATACCGACGGACAGGAAATCTGGACTGGCGAACGCTCCTTTGCCCGCGCAGGACAACACGACTGGAACGTTTCCCTCAACCAATTGGGGAAGCAAGTCTCTTCGGGCGTTTATTATTATTCCCTGATCGATCGTGACAGCGGACAGCGACAAAATGGTAAAATGGTGCTGATTAAATAGCTAATTCAGCATAGCCGTAATTCTTAAAAAACCGCAAAGAGGGCCCGTGCCAGCATGTCATTCTGATCCCCCGATTTATCGGGGGAGGAAGAATCCCTTACACCTACAG
>NZ_JBSMDE010000004.1:0-92764 GCF_056497305.1 Caldithrix sp.
AAAAAGAAGACCACTAAATCCAGGAGCAATATTGATAATCGTCAATCTAACTGGCTGCCCCTGGCCCTGGGAGTGATCGTGGCGGTCTTTTTACTGGCGGGCGTCATATTCTGGCAATTTAACAGTAACAGATCGCTGGATAAATATATTGGCCAGCCTGTTGAACAGGTGCAGCAGGAGCTAATGAATAAGGGGCATGAAGTAATAAGCGAATTTGTTTACAGAGAAAATATTCCGCATGGTCAGGTATTTAATCTGGAATTTGCCGACGATTCGAAATCCGCTGTCCGTTTATGGGTAAGCAAAGGTCCTCAATACATATATTTGCCAGATTTGACTGACTCGGACGTGTTCGCGGCAATTAACTACCTGAAAAAACAGGGGCTGCAACTTAAGCTGAAGAAAGTTAGAAGCCGGTCCAATGCCATGGGGATCGTGTTAAAAACCGTTCCTCCGGCAAAAACGCTATGTAAAAATGGTGAAGAAGTTACGCTCTTTGCGAGTTACAATCCGGCCGCCCCTTTAAAAGATGAAATAAAGTTTTCACCAAACGCTATTAAGTATTTGAGAAAAAATAATCTATTAGTTTCTAATACGTTGCTGGAACATACCTTCTCCGGCTCGGAGTCTGACTATAAAACTTTTACTGAATTAAATACAGATATGATGATGGTAGCAATCGAAAACGACCAGTTAATTATCAAAAAAAAGCAATCAAAGGGTGTAATGGCCTATTATTTTCCAGTTGACTTAAATAGTGCAACCTCGGGAATTATTGCCAGATTAGATATTTCCCGGGCTTTCCGCTCATATCGAAATGAAAATCTGGGCCTTTCCGTAAAATACGCGGATGATTTTTTGTACACCGCACTTTTTGATATGCTCGATCATAAATTATCCATTGCCCTTTTGCAGAATAAGAAGCCCCTTAAATGGAATGAATATCCTCTGTCATTTTCTCAATTCATGGATAAAAATATTCTAATCGTCGAAGTGATCGCTCTTAAAGATAAGCTGGTCCTTCTGATAAATGGCGAAAGACAGAATGAAACAAAATTTCCACCGGGCGGGGCTTTGAAGAAAATCGGCCTGCTTTTACCTCAAAAGGCCGGAATCATCATGCTCGACAATCTCATTATTGACGGTTTAATTTAAAGAAGATTTTATTGGAGTGGGGTGGTGAGGCTTCGATTCGCCCCACATTGGCGGGATTCTGGCCTGATCCACCTTTGGTTGAAATGCGCCGCATGGTGCTTTTTTGTGTTTTTTATCTTCCGCGCGCCAGGTTAATCTAAACGCCCCTAAAAAATCTGCTTGATTTGATTTAATGTCTAAGTTAAATTACTAAGTTTAAAATTAAAATCTTTATGGATTGGATGTATGGGAAAAGTTATTACTATTACGAATCAAAAAGGCGGTGTCGGAAAAACGACTACCGCCATCAATCTGGCCAGTTGTATCGCAGTTGCCGAAAGGAGCGTCCTTTTAGTGGATATTGATCCCCAGGCCAATGCGACCAGTGGACTGGGCATTGTTCCAGATGAACAGAGCTATTCTACTTATGAGTTATTAATGGATGATCTGCCTACGGAAAAGGTCGTCATCAAAAGCAAGGTCCCCTACCTGGAGATCATCCCTTCGCATATCCGCCTGGTGGGAGCAGAAGTGGAATTAGTAGAAGTGCCTTCCCGCGAAAGCCGTCTAAAAGCGAAATTGAATAAAATTAAAGAGAATTATGATTTCATATTTATTGATTGTCCGCCATCGCTGGGATTGCTGACTTTAAATGCCCTTACCGCGGCCGATTCGGTTCTTATTCCCATCCAGTGTGAATATTACGCTCTGGAAGGCCTCTCGCAGTTGTTGAATACCATTCATCTGGTTCAAAAAAGCTTAAATCCAGGCCTTTCGATTGAAGGTGTGCTGTTGACCATGTACGACAACCGTTTGAATCTTTGCAATCAGGTCGCTCAGGAAGTGCGTGAATATTTCAAAGAAAAAGTGTACAATACCGTCATTCACCGCAATGTGCGGCTGGGCGAGGCGCCCAGTTTTGGCAAGCCCATAATCATGTACGATGCGGTTTGCGTCGGAAGCCAAGATTACATTAGTCTGGCAGAGGAAGTGATCGGTGAAGAAAACAAATAGGTTAGGAAGAGGGCTTAGCGCTCTCATTCCAGAAAAAGATCAGCTGAGAGAAAGCAGTCAAAACGCCGGTACCTTAACTGAAATTGAGGTGGCCTTGATCCGCCCCAATCCTTTTCAACCGCGTCAGGATTTTGATCTTCAAAAACTGGAAGAATTAAAAACTTCGATCCAGGAGAATGGCATTATCCAGCCAATCACTGTGCGCCGGAAAGACAACTACTACGAGCTGATTGCCGGCGAGCGTCGTCTGCGAGCGGTATCTGAACTCGGATTCGAAAAAATTCCCGCTTACATCATAAAGGTGGAAACCAAAGAAGAGATGCTGGAACTGGCCCTGATCGAAAATGTGCAGCGCGATCATCTCAATCCCATTGAACAGGCCCAGGCCTATCAACGCCTGATCGATGAATGTAACCTCACCCAGGACGAAGTGGCCAAAAAAATTGGTAAAGATCGCTCGACCATTACCAATTTCATCCGCCTGCTCAAGTTACCTCAAAAAATCCAGGAAAGCGTTCAAAAAGAAGAAATCAGTATGGGGCACGCCAGGGCCTTACTGGCGGTGGACGATCAGGAAGCGCAATTTAAAATCTGGCAAAAGACTGTAAAAAATAAACTATCTGTGCGCAAAGTAGAACAGATGGTTAAAGATTTTCAGGAAAAACGAGAGATTCAAGAACAAAGTAAACGCCCGAAGCGTTCCATTTTTATCCAGAAAATGGAATCGGAACTGCGAGAAATTTTTGGAACCAAGGTCAATATTCGTTCGCGCAAAGAAGGCGGAACCATAGAGGTCGAATTCTATTCGCCGGAAGATTTAAATCGCTTGTACGAAATTTTTGAACGACTGAAAGATTAGGAATTGGTATGGCCCATCGTACGCGGCAAAAAAAATACATTAATTTTTTAATCATACCAGACGGTAAGGAGGAGTCCCGCTCTTTTCGGCTCTCTTTGACAACCGTGCGCTTTTTAATTGTATTATTGATTATTTTATTGTTTCTTATTTCCGGTGGATTTTTAGCTTACTGGAAATTGGGTTCATTGATTTTAGAGAATAACCATTTAAAAGAGGAAAATTTCAAGTTAGTCAAAAGCCTTAAACAGGTCGATCAGCTCAAAGAAGAACTGGTTACCCTGCAGAATTTTCAGAAAAAAATTCGGTCTTCATTCGAAGGCTACATTCAAATAGAGCAGCCGGCCAATCACGATTCAGTTTCCTGGAACGAAATCAATTTTGAAAAAATGAATCTGGGACGGGAACGGTCGCTGTTCAACAATATTCCCTCTTTAATTCCGGTGCAAGGATTCATTGCCCGCGGCTATGAACCGTCTTCTTTAATAAGCGATGCCCATTTAGGTATCGATATTGCGGCTAAAACCAACACACCTATTCGCGCTCCGGCCGATGGGGTGGTGTTGTTTGAGGGCTGGACCAATGATGGCGGCAACATGTTGGTCATTCTGCATTCTTTTGGTTTTATTACAGTGTACAAGCACAATCAGATCAATTTAGTACGCGAAATGGAAAAAGTACACAAAGGGCAGGTCATTGCTCTTCTGGGAAATACAGGTAAAATTACTTCCGGGCCTCATTTGCATTATGAAATCTGGCGTAACAATCAGCCTGTAAATCCAATTGACTATTTAAATGAACGATAATCAGAAGCAAAAAGGGAAACAATATGGCGTTCAAAGGATCACAGGAGAGTAGTTCCACTGAATTGAATTTTATTGGTAAAGGTACCATTGTTACTGGCGAAATCCATACCGAGAGCAGCTTGCGTATTGATGGCACCGTTAAAGGTAAAATAATTTGTAAGAATACATTGACCATTGGTGAAACGGGCAGGGTAGAAGGGGAAATACAATCTACCAACGCCATAGTTGGGGGAAAGGTTCAGGGGAAAATCTTTGTTAATCAAAAGTTGGTTCTGGAGTCAAAATCGAGTTTAATAGGCGAGCTTAAGGCCAGCAAATTGATCATTGACGAGGGAGCAGTGTTTCAGGGGAGCTCCGATATGGGATTGAGTCAAAATAAAAGCATTCCCCTGGAGAAAAATCAGCCCCTAAAAGCGAATGAACAAAAATAAAAAACGTAATTTTGCTCAGGATTTTCATCGAGCTTTTCAAACAGCGGCGCCCTATTTAAGCATCGTGTATGTGATGATCGGCGGCGTCTTATTTTTCGGCTATATCGGTAATTACCTGGATAAAAAATGGGCCAGCAGTCCTCTGGGAGTTATCGCAGGAGTCTTTCTGGGATTTAGCCTAGGGATTTACAATATGATTAAAGTGTTACAACAAATTAACCGAAAGTAGCGATGCGTATTACAAAATTTTTGTTGGGAGTGGCCATTATTTTACTGGTTTATGGGGCCGGTAGCTGGGGCTTTTCTGTAATATTACAGTTTGGTGAAAAAAAAATAAATTCTTTGTGGATTTCGGGAATAATTAATACCCTGAATGTCGTTCTGGCCTTTTTAATTATAAGATTCACAATAGAAAAAGAAGCCAAAACATTTATGAAACTGTTTTTTTCGGGTATGGGAATACGCGTTCTGATTTTGTTGGGAATAATTCTGTTCATGTTACAAAAAAACTACATCGAACAATTTACTTTTATTATATCTTTTTTTATATTATACGTCTTATTTCAAATGTGGGAAATTTGGATCATTCAGAGCCACTTAAGGAAGGAAACATAAATGATGGCCGTATTAAGCGCAACGAGTGCTGTGGCTGATACTGTAGCTCAAAAAAATGAAAATTTAAGCGAGTGGATTCAACACCATATTCAAAATAGCGGTGAATGGCATTTACCAGGCATTCATCTTCATTTACCCCATTTTCATCCCATCCATTTTTTGGGCATGGAAATCGACCTTTCTATTACCAATCATGTTGTCATGTTGTGGATTGCAGGTCTGATCACCATCGGTTTGTTTACTCTGGCCTACAGGCGTAAGGGGCTTGCTCCTCTTGGTTTTGGAGCTCTACTGGAATGGATAGTAATCTTTATTCGCGATGAAATCGCCATTGCCAACATGGGCGAAGAACAGGGCAAACGATTTACGCCCTTGCTGGTCACTTTTTTCTTTTTTATCTGGATCGCCAACATGATGGGGCTTATTCCTCTATTCAGTACAGCCACCGGCAATGTGAATGTAACGGCGGCCCTGGCTATTGTAACACTTTTTTCTACCCAATATTTTGGAATTAAAGAGCAGGGATTGATCGGTTACTACAAAAATCTTGTACCGCATGGAGTGCCCCTCTATTTGTGGCCTTTGATGTTTGTGGTAGAAATCATGGGCATCATTGCCAAACATGTGGCATTGACCATCCGTCTTTTTGCCAATATGATTGCCGGCCACATCGTCTTATTTGCCTTTTTAGGTTTGATTATTCTTTTTAAAACATTTTTGATTTCGCCGGTCTCTGTAGGGTTTGGCGTATTTGTTTATTTTTTGGAATTGTTGGTTGCCTTGATTCAGGCGTACATTTTTACAATGCTTTCGGCATTGTTCATAGGCATGAGTGTTAATCCTGAACACTAAAATAGAAAACAAGAAACAATAAGTTAAGGAGGTTTTACAAATGGGTGTTTGGTCATATGCATTAGCGTACTTAGCAGCTGGTTTAGGTGCAGGTTTGGTTACCTTTGGGGCCGGGTTTGGAATCGGAAAAATTGCCGCTGCCGCCATGGACGGAACAGCGCGACAGCCTGAAGCTGGTGGAGCGATTCGTATTACCATGATTATTGCTGCAGCGATGATTGAAGGTATTGCCTTATTTGGTGTGGTTGTTTGCTTTTTACTGGCAAGTATTAAACCATAATTGGGGATTCAAATATGTTAAATTTAGATCCCGGGATGATGATCTGGACCTGGATCACATTCCTTGTTGTTTTGGCCGTTTTGTCTAAAGTGGCTTTAAAACCCATTCTGGCTACTATTGAAAATCGGGAAAAAGCCATTCGCCAGGACCTTGAACAGGCACAAAAGCAACGGGAAGAGGCGCAGCAGTTATTGGAGCAGCACCGTAAAATGATGGCCGAAGCCGAAAGCGAGGCTCAAAGACTTTTAAAAGAAAGTCGGGAACTGGCCGAGCAAAAACGGCAGGAGCTTCTCGCTCAGGCTCGGGAAGAATCTCAGAAAATTGTTGAGATGGCCAAAAAAGAGATTGAACAGGAGAAGGAGAGCGCTTTGACTTCGCTCAAATCGGAAATTGCTGACTTAGCCGTAACTGCCGCCGAAAAGATCATCATGCACAATCTGGACAAAGATAAGCAAAAAACGATTGTTGACGAGTACATCAAAGATTTACCAAAGTCGGCAAAAAATTAACATTTAAGGAACCAAGGCATTGAACCGAGTAGCGAAAAGATACACCAAAGCTATTTTTGAGCTGGCGCTGGAGAAGAACGTTCTGGAGCAGATTGAGCAGGATTTTGCCTTTTTGCAGAACCTGCTGACTCAAACGGACGCTTTACCTCAATATCTGGCCAATCCGCTGATTACTGACGATGTGAAAATTAAGATGCTTTCAGAAGTAATCGGCGAGAAGATCAGCGATCTGACTTTCAGATTTCTACAGTTATTGGCTTCCAAGCGTCGTCTGAAAATTTTGCCTGCTGTGCTGGAGCAGTTCCGTGTTATGATGCTGGAACACAACAATACGGTTGAAGGCGAAATCATCAGCGCTGTGGAGCTGGAGCAGAAGCAAATTGAGGCTATCAAGAACCATTTTGAGCAAACATTGGGCAAGAGTGTCCAATTGCATCCGCGAATTCAGCCGGAGATTTTAGGTGGATTTGTGGTACGCATCCAGGACGTTGTGGTCGATAACAGCATTCGTTTACAACTTAATAAGCTGCGTGAAAAACTAATGGCTCGGTAATGTTAAAAAGTGAGGAAATAATCCATGGGTGATGCAGTAAGACCCGATGAAGTATCTGCGATATTAAAGAAACAATTGCAAGATTTCAAGAAGGAAACCGACATTTATGAAGTGGGTACCGTGTTGCAGGTTGGCGACGGTATTGCACGAATCCACGGTTTGGAAAATGTAATGGCCGGTGAATTGATCGAATTCCCCCATGAGGTAATGGGTATGGTGCTCAACCTGGAAGAAGACAATGTCGGCGCCATTCTGTTCGGTGAAGACACCATGATAAAAGAGGGCGACCAGGTTAAGCGCACCGGCCGCGTAATGGAAATCCCTGTTGGCGAAGCCATGGTGGGAAGAGTAATCAATCCTCTGGGGCTGCCTCTCGATGGCAAAGGAAAGATCGAAGCCACGGCAACCATGAAGCTAGAACGCAAGGCGCCGGGTGTCATCTACCGGCAGCCAGTGAAAGAGCCCCTGGCTACTGGGCTCAAGGCTATCGATTCCATGATTCCCATCGGACGCGGTCAGCGTGAGTTGATCATCGGCGACCGTCAGACCGGCAAGACGGCCATTGCGGTTGATACCATCATCAACCAAAAAGGGAAAGATGTTATCTGTATTTATGTGGCCATTGGGCAAAAGGCGTCAACCGTGGCCAAAGTGGTAAAAACCCTGGAAGAATTTGGCGCCATGGAGCACACTATTGTGGTGGCGGCCAATGCCAGCGAACCGGCTCCCTTGCAATACATTGCGCCCTATGCCGGAGCTGCAATTGGCGAGTACTTTCGTGATAGCGGGCGTCATGCCCTGGCTGTTTACGATGACCTTACCAAGCATGCCTGGGCTTACCGCCAGGTCTCCTTGCTGTTGCGTCGGCCTCCGGGTCGTGAAGCCTATCCCGGTGATGTTTTCTATTTGCATTCACGATTGCTGGAGCGGGCGGCTAAAATGAGTGACGAGCAGGGAGGCGGTTCATTAACAGCCCTGCCCATCATCGAAACACAGGCAGGCGACGTTTCCGCGTACATTCCGACCAACGTCATTTCGATCACCGATGGTCAGATTTTTCTGGAATCCGGCTTGTTTTATTCCGGCGTACGCCCGGCTATTAACGTGGGGATTTCGGTTTCGCGTGTAGGGGGCAATGCCCAAATAAAGGCCATGAAGCAGGTGGCCGGTCGTTTGCGTCTGGATCTGGCGCAATACCGCGAAATGGAAGCCTTTGCCAAGTTTGGCTCCGATCTGGATGAAGCCACCCAACAGCAGTTGCGTCGTGGTGAACGCCTGGTGGAAATTTTAAAACAGGACCAGTACAAGCCGGTCTCTTTCGAAAAACAAATCGCCATCATTTATGCCGGTACCAATGGATTTCTGGATAAATTGCCGGTTGGAGTGCTAAAACGTTTTGAAAGCGAATTTATTGAATATCTGGAAATGAAACATCCGGAATTGCTGACTGAAGTGGCCGAGAAGAAAATTCTTACCGATGAATGGCGCGAAAATATGAATAAAGTGCTGGAAAATTTCATCGCAAATTTTAAGGTTGAGGAATAACCATGGCCAACCTGCGCGAAATTCGCAAAAGAATTGCCAGTGTTCGGAGCACGCAGCAAATTACAAAAGCCATGAAGATGGTGGCTGCAGCCAAATTACGCAAAGCACAGGAAAACATTCTGGCCTTTCGACCCTATTCCTACGAATTGCGGGAACTCATCGCTCATCTAACAGCCCTGATGGAGAACACGTCCGAAATTCCTTTAATGGTCCGCCGTCCGGTGCAAAAGGTGCTGCTGGTGGTGGTCACGGCAGATCGTGGCTTATGTGGCGCTTTTAACCATAACATAATCCGTCGGGCTTACGAACGCGTTCAGGAGTATCCTGAAACCGAAGTGGAACTCTATCTGGTGGGCCGCAAAGGGCTTGAATTTTTCAAAAAACGTCCGGTTACCATTAATACCACCAAAATCAATTTCTTTAACGACCTGGATTTTAGTGATGCGGTTGAAATCACCAATACCATCTTGAATCTTTACGAAAAGCAACATTTTGATCGCGTGGAATTTATCTACAACGAGTTTAAATCGGCTGTGCAACAAAATGTGGTTGTGGAACAGTTCCTGCCGTTTGTGCCCGATGAAGCAATGGTTCAAAGTCCGCAGCAGGTCGATTTTTTGTACGAACCGGATAAAAAGAGCATTTTAAATGCAGTCATTCCCCGACATTTGCGTGTTCAAACCTGGCGCATATTACTGGAGAGCAATGCCGCCGAGCAGGGCGCGCGCATGACGGCTATGGAAAATGCAACCGACAATGCCGAAGAGATGGTACATCAATTAACGATTTTCTACAATAGATCGCGCCAGGCTGCCATTACAACAGAAATTTCTGAAATTGTGAGTGGCGCCGAGGCCCTGAAAGAAAGTTAATAAAAGCGAAATTCAAAATTAGGAAAAGGTTATGAATAAAGGTAGAATTCGACAAATCATTGGTCCCGTTATTGACGTTGAATTCAAGGAAGGTGAACTTCCGCAAATTTACAATGCGTTAAAAATCACGCGTCAGGATGGAAGTACCTTGATCACTGAGGTGCATCAGCATCTTGGTGAAAATATGGTCCGTTCTGTAGCCATGGACTCTACAGACGGTTTAACCAGAGACATGGAAGTGATTGACACTGGCGAACCGATCTCTGTTCCGGTAGGGCCGGAAACCCTGGGGCGCTTAATAAATGTAATTGGTGAACCTATCGACGAACAAGGCGAAATTGCCACAGCAAAGCGTTATCCTATCCATCGACCCGCTCCGGCCATGGAAGAGCTCAGTACTTCCGAAGAAGTGCTGGAAACCGGAATCAAAGTCATCGATCTTCTGGAGCCTTATTCCAAGGGCGGTAAAACTGGTCTGTTTGGCGGTGCCGGCGTGGGCAAAACCGTATTAATTATGGAATTGATCCGCAACATCGCCACAGAGCACGGAGGATTTTCTGTATTTTCCGGTGTAGGTGAAAGAACGCGTGAAGGCAATGACCTGTGGCTGGAAATGAAAGAATCGGGGGTGTTGAGTAAAACCGCCCTGGTGTTTGGCCAGATGAATGAACCGCCCGGAGCCCGTCAACGAGTCGGTTTAACCGGATTGACCATTGCCGAATATTTCCGCGATGAAGAAGGCAAAGACGTTCTTCTGTTCATCGATAATATTTTCCGTTTTACACAAGCCGGATCGGAAGTATCGGCCCTTTTAGGGCGCATGCCTTCGGCAGTAGGTTATCAGCCAACTCTGGCAACAGAGATGGGCGAATTGCAGGAACGCATCACTTCTACAAAAAAAGGTTCCATTACCTCGGTTCAGGCGATTTACGTGCCGGCTGATGACTTAACCGACCCGGCGCCTGCGACAACCTTTTCGCATCTGGACGCCACAACGGTGCTTTCCCGCCAAATCGCTGAATTGGGAATTTATCCCGCTGTGGATCCTCTGGATTCCACATCTCGAATTTTAGACCCCCGTGTGGTTGGCGATGAACATTACTATGTGGCAAAAACAGTTCAGGAAGTTCTGCAAAAGTACAAAGATTTGCAGGACATCATCGCCATTTTGGGTATGGATGAATTGAGTGAAGAGGACAAATTGATCGTTTCCCGAGCCAGAAAAATTCAGAAATTTTTGTCACAGCCCTTCTTTGTTGCCGAACAATTCACGGGCGTTCAGGGCCGATATGTCCCGCTCGAAGAAACCATTCGGGGGTTTAAGGGCTTAATTGAAGGCGAGTACGACCATATTCCGGAACAGGCTTTCTACATGGTGGGCACTATCGATGAAGTGCTTGAGAATTACGAAAAAATGAAGCAAGAATAACAGAAGAGCAAAAGGAAACTGTTCATGGCAACGGATTTTGAACTTGTCATCGTTACGCCCTTTGGTGAAGTTTTTCGGGGAGCAGTGCAAAGTGCAACGCTCCCCGGTTTTGATGGGTTATTTCAGGTTTTGCCAAATCATGCAAATCTAGTTTCTCTATTAGAGATCGGTCCGCTCAAAATTGAATGGCCGGACGGTAAAGTGCGCTATCTGGCCTTAAACGGCGGTTATTGCGAAGTCAAAGATAATGTTCTGAAGATCATGGCCGAAAGCGCAGAATTTGCCGAAGAGATCGATGTTGACCGGGCTTTATCTGCCAAGCAAAGAGCTGAACAGAGACTCAGAAGTAAACACACCGATATTGACATTCCTCGTGCTAAACTGGCTTTAGCTAAAGCGCTAAACCGAATCAAAATTGCCCAATTAAGGTAAATTTTTGTATTAAAGAATTTCATTTTAAATTCGATTATATACGGCAACCAAAAATAAAAAAAGATAAAATTTGTTGATAAAAAGTTTTATTTTTCTTGCATGAGCCGTAAATAATTGTAAATTTAGTCTTGTCAGGCTAATACAGAATATAAGGTAAGGTTTTCTTATGATACGCAAAAACCATATCCTCGTGTTTAGCGCTCTATTTTTCCTGTTCACACTCTCTGTCTTTGCTCAGGAACAAAAGCCACCCCCTCCCTCCCCAAACGAGCTCTTGTATCGTTCCGCTCTTAAACATTATGTGGATAAATTGATTACTAAATTAGGCACCGGCTCTATAGGACAGGAGCGCTTTTTAGTTCAACAAATCAGAATGTTGAATGAGGAGATTAGAGCCAGAGTTTCCGGAATTGAAAACTATCGAAAATCGTATTTTGAGCTTTTGCAGCAAAGATTGGCTGAAGTAAAAGCCCTTAAACGCCGCTTAAAACCATACAATTCTGCTCGCCTCAATGAATTTCTGGACCAGGTAGAAAATACGATCAATGAAACGCTATCTTTAGGTAAGGTCGATTTTCAGAGACAAAAGGCTATTGAAGACGCCATTCAGTTGCTCTATGTGGCTGAAGAGATGATCAAAATGGACCCCAATGCTAAAATTGACAACGATCGGGAATTTACGTCTGACCTACAAAAAACGGAACAAAAATTAACCAAAAAATCGCTGTCAACTCTGGGGTATGAAGATTATACCAGCAGTGAACCGGTCAGTCAACGAATTACCGTTTACGACTTCTACAAAGAATGGGAACTCAATGAACGGGTCAATTACCAGTTACGCTGGACCGATGTTTTAATCATCAAAAAACGGCTGCTTAAAGAAGGCTCTGCCCTGGAACGCGAACGCATGTTCAAACGCGAGCTGCGGCAGGCGGCCGAAGCTTTCAACTTTGGACTGTACGATCTGGCAGAACGTTCCTTTGAAGAAATTTTAAATCGATACAAATTTATTGGCAAATTAGATGATTGTCGTTATTACAAGGGACTTTCCAACTTTTTATTGGAACGCTATCCCGCGGCTAAAAAAGATTTCGAACTTCTGGTGCGCGATTATCCCCATTCCAGTTATACCCCGCTGGCCTTCAAATATTTAATTCTCATTGCCAATGAATTTGAAAACTATGACGACGTTCTTACCTATTACAATAACTTTGTCCAGACTGGCGTGCAGGGAAGCCAGATTTACGATGAGGTAACTTTTATGGCATCGGCAGCTGCCCTGAAAGCTAAAAAATATGATACAACCCTTGGCTATTTAAATCGCATTGGAAGACGATCGCCTTTGTTCGCCCAAGCACAGTACCTGTCGGCAGAAGCCTATGTGGGCGTGGGCAATTATATGGAAGCCGAAAGAATCTTAAAAGATCTGGCCTTTAACCACCACCTTTCGCCGGATTTTCATGATAAAGTTTTGATGAAACTCGGGCTGATTGAATATGAACTGGGCAACTACCACAATGCCATCCAGTTTTTTGATCTTATATCGCCTGCTTTTTCGCAATACGATCGGGTATTGTTAGGCTATGCCTGGTCATACTTCAAATTGGAGATGCAAAAACCGGACATGCAAAGCAGGGATTTTACTCCGGCCCGTCAATACCTGGAATTACTGATCGATACTTTTTACGGTTCCGATTATTTGCTGGAAGCCAGAACCCTTTTAGCCTACATTCATCAGCAGCAAAATGAAATCGATGAGGCCCTGAGAAATTACAAATATGTGTTCGAAGCGCGGGACGTTAAAGAATTATCCGATGAAATCAATGAAGAAACGCGTGTTCTGGGACAATACATCGATATGGCTAAAAAGATCGAAGAGAAAGGATTGGCCAAAGAAAATCCGGAGCTCTTTGTTCGGGCTTACAAATTGAGAACCAGGCTCTACAAGCCTTATTTGCGATTTCGATATCTGGATTTGAGTTCCAGCGGCTTTGCGGTTCAAAGTGAAATGCAACGGCTTGAAAGTCAGCTTAAAGAATTACAAAAGCTCAAAGCCCTGGCCAAAGAGAGACAAAGAAAAGATCTGGTCAAAAAAATAGGCCGGATGGAGTTGAAAATTTATCAGGCCATCAGCAGTTTGCGTGTACAGCGCTCTCCCGAAATTTTAGGGGTTAACTATTTTGATATCCATCCCCTGGCCAGAAAAGAGAGCGTCATTGAATACCGCAACCAGGAAATCCTTAAAATGCGCCAGGAGTTGAGAGAGCAAAAAAAAGGTATTGTCAAACGATTGAGCCAGCTCGATATTCAGATCAAACAGGCGCAAAAAGAAAAAAATTATCGTAAACTGGTGGCTCTGGAATTGAGCAAGGAGCGGTTCCAGGATCTTTTGAGAAAAATAGATTTTCTTGAGACACAATCGTACACTTCCGATCTGATGCAAAGCCCCATCAATTTGAGTAAATGGAGTGATTTCGGCGCATTTGGCTTGACCAATGTTAAATTCAATGTGAAAACGATGACCACCAAACAAATAGAAGAGATGCAAAAAAAGATCGAGGCTATTAACAAATTTTTGCAGCTCAGAAGACAAAATGTAGAACATAAAATCCGTCAAATCAATGAAGCGATTGTTGTTATGACGCGTAAGGTTCGGCAACAGGAGCGGCTTAGAAAGCGTGAAGAGTTGATGAAACAATTCGAAGAGAGTTACTTCGACACCCATGATACAGAGATTCAATACGAAGAGACGCCCGCCCCGCAACAATCGGAAGAGACAAAGACGCAAGAACAAGAACAAAAACAAGAATAATTCACACATGAGTAGGTTGGTTAAAAACAGGTCGAATGTAAGACAATGAGAGCAAAAAGCATACTTCTGATCCTTTGCCTATTTGCTGTGCCACTGTGGGCACAACAAGAGCAATTTTCTCCTGTAGATACCCTTTTTAATAAGATGACTCTGGAAGATCTGATTAAGATAAAGAAGTATTTCGAATCCAAGGCCCAGAAACTCCAGAATCAGGGAGAAGATTATCTTTCGGAGGGTATTGAGTGGGGTGAAAATTTTCTAAAAGAAGAAGGGAAAAAAGTAAAAAATCGCGATGTAGTTTACATTCGTCTTGCCGAATATTACATCGAAGATGCTGAGCGCAATTACGAAAAAGAAGTTGATGAATATGACAAAAAACTCAACGAATACGAACACCAGTTAGCGCTTTTTGATCAGGGAAAAATAGAACAGGAACCGGTTGCTCCCGAATTCCCTAAGGTCGATTACACAAAAGCGATTGCCCTGTACGATCGTCTTTTACAGGAGTTCCCCACCAGCAAATATGCAGATGATGCCCTGTACTCCAAAGCCTGGCTACTCGAACGGATGGGCAAGGGTGAAGAAAGCCGGAAAGTGTACCGTGAAGTGGTCGAAAAATATCCTGAAAGTCCTTTTGCGCCGGAAGCCTATATGCGTCTGGCGGAATACTACTTTGCTCCACGAGAAGATAAAACCGATGAACAGCAGATTGTGATCGAGCTGCAAAAAGCCATTCAGCTCTACAAAAATGTACTACGCTATAAAAACTCTAAACGCTATGACGAAGCATTGTACAAATTGGGCTGGAGTTATTACAAATTAGCGGCCCGTGACCCGAAATATTACAATGATGCCATCACCTATTTTATTGCGGTTGCTGATGATATTTTGGCGGCCCGCAAGTACGATCCCGAAGGCCAGATTTCCAATCCCGAAGTCTTTCATGAAGCCGTTCAGTATATTGGCATCAGTTTTACCGATGAGAATTTTGTTAAAAACGGAGTGGAGAAGGCTGCTGAGCTGATTACCAGGATTGGCGACAGAGAGTATGGGCCCGAAATTTTTAGAGCCATGGGAGAGACCTACGAACGAATTGACGAACCCGAAAAAGCCATTACCGCCTTTAGTAAATTATTGGAAGTCTATCCTTATTACGTCAGTGCGCCTGAAATTCAGCAACACATTGTTGATGTACTCTATCAGATGGGGAAGGACGAAGAAGCTTATCAGGCCCGTCAGGAATTGTTTGAAAAATACAATCCTAAAGGTGAATGGTACCAGAAACTGGAAAATTCCGATAATTTAAACAAAGTGCAATACCTGAACAAAGCTTATGAGTTAAGCGAAGCCGCTTTGCGCACCAATCTGGTAATCGATTTACAAAAGGCCGAAGAAAAATATACCACAGGAGAAGATGCTACTCCCCTTTACGAAACGTTTGCCGACCATTGCAACATGTATCTTAAAAATTTTCCGGCCGATTCCAACGCCTATGAAGTCAACTGGTCTTATGCTTACATGCTTGATACCCGCTTACATCGGTTTAAAGATGCTTTTGAAGAATACATCAAAGTTAGCAATGACTACCTTGAAACAGAACACCAGCATCAGGCCGCTTTAAATGCTGTGTTCGTGGCCGATACTCTGGTGGAAATGAAATTTGGGGCTCGAGATACCACTAAATTCAACCTGGCCAATCCCCAGGAGCTGATCGCCGAAGAGCTTTCTCCGGAAGAATCGATGTTAATTGAGGCCTACAACAATTATTTACGATTGTTTCCATATGGAGATTATGCGCCCAATTTTCTGGCAGCTGCCGGGGGTATTTTCTACAATCACAAAATGTTTGCCGAAGCAAAGGTCTATTTCCAGACCCTGGTTAAACGCTTTCCCAATGCTGCTGAACGCAGTTTGGCCCTGCGTTCTATTATGGATTCTTACTTTGCTCTGGGGCGCTTTAAAGACAGTGAAGCCATTGCCAGGCAAATTTTAGCGGAAGAGAACCTGCCAGAAGAGCAAAAAGAATTTGCTCTTAAACGAATGGGCCAGGCCATTTTCAAAAATGCCGAATACTACGAACAACAGGGCGATTTCTTTAATGCTGGGCTCGAATTTTTACGTGTGTATCAGGAAGCCCCCGCTGAAGCCAAATTGGTTGAGGCTGCCCTCTACAACAGTGGATTGAATTTTCAGAAAGCCAAAGATTGGGTTCGTTCCAATGAATCTTTCAACATTTTGGCCACTGAATATCCGAAGTCCAAATATGCAATTCTGTCCCTGGAAAATATGGCCAAAAATTATGTGGAAATGGAAAATTATGTAGAAGCAGCTAAAACGTACGAACGTATCTTCAATAATTATTCCGATTCTCCGAATGCAGAACCGGCTCTGTACAACGCCAGCATCTATTACCAAAAAGGGGAAGACTGGCAAAACGCCATACGTGTCAACGATACCTATATCGCAAAATTTCCAAATCTGCCATATTCTACCGATCTGTTTTTCCAGAATGCCAGCCTGTATTTGAAATTAGGAAATTTAAACGAGGCTAACCGAATTTACCAGGAATTTGCCGCTAAATTTCCCGACGATCCGCGTACGGTAACGGCTTTTTACGAACGCGGAAAATATTACTTTGAAAATGGCATGCCAGAACAGGCCAAAGCCGAACTTAAGAAAGCGATCCAGAAGAGTGAACAACTGGCCAAAGCCGGTATGGATGCCAACGCCTATATTGCTGCAGAAGCCGTTAATCTGATGGCCGAGATTCTACATCAGGATTTCTTGAGCATCCAGTTAAAACAACCGCCTGACAATATCAAGGCCAATTTGACAAAACTTACCCAGTTAATGAAAGAATTGAACAATACCTATCGTAAGGTTATTGCTTATGCCTCGCCGCGCAGCTTTGAGGCCACATTCAATATTGCCAAAACATTTGAAGAGTTTGCCGATAAATATGTGAATCAGGAAATTGATCCCAATCTCAATCCCGATCAGCAATTTGTGGCTCAGTTAAAAATTAACGAACAAGGGTATCGGTTGTATGACAGAGCGGTAGAAGAATACAAGAATGTCATTCAAGCCATTCCGGCTCTGGCCGAAAAATTGGGGATCGATTTAACTCAGCCGGATACCTCACAGGCTGTAGCTCAAACGGATTCCGCAGCCAATGTCATGGTAACGCGTGTGGCAGAAATAGATTCTGCGCGTCAACTGGCCATAAAATGGCACGAAAAAGCAAAGAGTAAGGTTTCGGAACTGCTGTTTAAAGAAGCGGAGATTACCGCCGCCACTCTTTATCACACTTTAGAAATTAAAGCGCCATTCCAGAGACCGCTGGAAATTATTCTCTTTAAAGTGCAATTATTTGATAAAGCAGCTAAACCGGCCGTTCAAAAGTCCATTCAGGCCCATTTAAGAAATATTCAGGAGTCTGAAAAACTGGGCCTCTCTAACAAGTATGTCGAAGAATCCAAGCGCCAAATTCTGCTGATCTCCAACGTTTTAGCTGAACAATATGAACAATTAGCCTATTTCGCCTTAGCCAACTATAAAACCGAAATTCAGAAATTGATGCAGCTTGTTGAACAGGATTATGGCGCTACTAATGAATTTGGTGAAGATTATTACGCTGTGGATAATAATGCCAACCAGATGATTGATTTTACCAATGAATTAACTCAAACCAGCATGAAATCTTACCAGCAAACTCTGGATCAGGCTTTACAATATAATATCCAGAACGATCTGATTAAGACGACGAAAAATAATATGATCCGATTGGCTGTGGAGATTACCGACAAGATGAACCAGGAAGCGGATTCTGCCCAACAAAAAGCGGATTTCTATCGTGTGCGGTTTGATTCTACGCAGAATTACAATTATGATGACGCTTCAGGATTTTTTGAGAATTATTATGTCCAGTTTAACAACTATGCCAGAGAGATCCTCGATCTGGGCTATCAAATGAAGGAACAATACGATATTAAGAATATCTGGGTCAACAAACTAATTTTCAAACTAATCAAAATCGATCCTCTGGCTTACAGCAAAGACGTGGAGAAAAATCGCCTGATCCTGCAAACAGACAGTACCTGGGTCTTTTCCACAACTTACTTCCCTGAGCAGTGGAATCTGTTGGATTTTGATGATTCTAACTGGCAAAAACCCGCTGTTCTGGTCAGCTACCAGAATCCGTTCGAAGGGTTGGGCGTCAATCCGGATGCAATCTGGGTACCCGCCGCACAGCAAGATACATCAGGGTTTTCTGTCCAGGATTCCATGGGGCTTGCAGACACTCTTCTGGCGAGCTCAGGAGCGGATACATTGGTCTTTTTCCGCAAAACATTTTATCTTGACGGCAAACCGGTTTCCGGAAACATCTATGTCACGGCTGATGAGGATTTTAGAATTTATCTCAATGGTGAATATCTGTTGGATGATGAGAAGAATGATTATTCCGTGCTCGATACCTTAGATTTTTTCACATTTGGTTTGTATTTAAAACAAGGGAAAAATGTACTGGCCATTGATGTGGAAGACAGGGATTTAACAGGCGGTGGAGTAAAATTGTACGGCTATATCGAATCCTTACCGGCTGACATTTTAAAGGCGGCGGAAGCCAAAGCCACAGAACAAAAGATTATTGTGGATCCGGCCATTTTAAAACGTATTAACACGTTGAACAAAAACAGAATTGCCGTTAAAGGAGTGTATTAACATGAAGTATTTTGTGATATTTACGGTCTTGCTCGCTTTTTGTGTTACGCTCAGGGCTCAAAACAGACCACAGCAACAACCGGCCAATCAGCAGCAGGTCATCGATCTGGGTACGACGGAAATCAAGGTAAAGGTGGAAACGCCACAGGTGCAATTATTTACCAAACGCATTAAGCCCGAGTTTGACGACATAAAATTGGATCGTTCGTTCAAGAAAGAATTATTGGGCGAAGACGAAAAAATAAATTTAAAGGCCGGGCAGGGATCGGCCGAATATTATAGAATAGACATTGAAAAACTAATGAAAACGTTAAGATAAATTTTAAGGAGGGTTTAGTTCCATGTTCTTAGCTCAATTTGGAAATGCATTTAAAACCTCAAGTGAAGGTTATCTCTTCATGTGGGTCATCGCGGTTTTTGGAGCCATTGCGCTGGCGATTATTATTGAACGCTTTTACTTCATCATGGTCCGTTCCAATGTCAATGCCGATAAATTTATGGCCGAAATCAGAAAGCTGGTAGCCGGGGGTAACATTGAACGCGCCATTGAACTGTGCGAGATGGGTAAACAAAAAGCCTTACCCTTTGTTGTGTTACGCGGATTGAAGCGGGCCAATGAAAGCGAACAATTGGATTTTCGGGCCATTCAAAACGCTGTGGACGAAGGGACGCTTGAGGTAATCCCAAAATTAAAGGCCAGAACCAATTATCTGGCCATGTTGGCCAATGTGGCTACCTTAACCGGATTGATGGGAACTATTTACGGTCTGATTATCTCCTTTGCTGCCGTAGGTAGCGAATCTGTTTCGGAAGAAGATAAATCTCGCTTGCTGGCACAGGGTATTGCTGCAGCAATGAATACGACCATTTTTGGCCTGATCGTAGCTGTTCCTACACTGATCGCCTATACCTATATCTCTAACAGAACCAATAAAATAATTGATGAACTGGATGAACATCTGGTTAAGCTCATAAATTTGATCACAGGCAATCGTTAATCATTAAAGTGAGGTAATGACTCATGGCTTATGAACCATCTAAGCGCCGAAAAGGTGAAGAGCTTGAGATGGAGTTGGACATACGACCCGTTATGAACCTAATGGTCGTATTGATCCCTTTACTGATTGCCGGGGCTGAATTTGTTAAATTGAATATGATTGAAATAAATTTACCGCCTACCAAATCAAAACAGGCTAATCAGCCGGGCAATATTAATCCCACAGATGATCAAGAAAACAAAAAACTCCTGCGTTTAAAACTGGTTATTACGGATCAGGGAATTACGATCGGTAATGAGTTCGGTATTTTGCGGGATGAAGAAGGGCAAGGGCCAACGGTTAAAAAGACACCAGAAGGCGAGTACGATTTTGCCACGCTGCGTGAAAAACTCATTGAGCTTAAAAAGAAAATCAGTGGACAGGGCTTTGCCGATGAGAACAGAGTGATCTTAGCCGCTGAACCAATGATTAAATACGAAACCATCATCAAGGTCATGGATAACATCCAGACCTATGTGGATGAGAATAATAAAGTTCAGCCGTTGTTCCCTGAAGTCAATTTTTCAAAAGTACTATAAAAAAGGGTGATTAAGATATGGCTTTTCAACCCTCAAAAATAAAGCGACACATGCCCCAGGAAAAGGGCACGCTCAATTTGAATTCGATGATGGATATGATGACCATTATTCTGTTGTTTTTGCTAAAAACGTTTTCTACCTCTGGAGCCATCGTAACGCCTTCAAAAGAATTACATCTCCCAGCCTCGTTGATGGGGAATAAACCAAGCAAGCAGCTGACTGTGAGCATTGCAAAAACAAAAATTCTGGTCAATGACAAAGGCATTCTGGATAATAATGAAATTCCCCCCAATTCAATGATGATTCCGAGGCTGGCGGAGGAGCTACAGAAATATGCCAAAAAAGAGAAAGAACTGGAGCGTGAAGTCGGAAAACCCTTTTCTCACGAGGTGATTATTGAAGGCGATAAAGAGATTCCTTACGATCTGCTTTTGAAAGTGATGTTTACATGCAGTAAATCTGAGTTTTACAAAATGCGTTTATTGACCATTAAAAAATCGAAATCTTAAACCCAGAAAAGAGTGGCAATATGCAAGCATCAAACAAAAACATAAAAGCCGGGGGAGGACGGAGAGAGCTGGCGCTGCGTAGCTTCCCAAAGGAATTCGAGCGCAATTTTTTTGAAGAGCTCGATCGCAGATTCTACGTAATTTTACTTGCCTCATTTGCTGTGGTTTATGGTTCCATCATCTACCTATCAAGTATTGAATTTTCCAAAGAAAAAGTAGAAGAAGCGATTAAGCAGCAATATTTGCGCAAAATTTACAAGGTGGAATTGGTCGAAGAAAAACCGCCTCAGGTGGAGACGAAAACCGAGGAAGGCACCGGCGCCGGCATAGAAGAGACGCCCGCGGAAACCAAAGAAGAGAAAAAGCCGGATGTTCGCGCTCAAAGGGATAAGGGCAAACGGGCCGAAGGCCGTGGCGTTTCGGCCTCGCAGAGAGCCAGCCGTCGGGCCCGCAGTCAGGCAGCCAGAGCTCAGCAACGTTCGGCCATTGCTTCCAAAGTTGCCGGAGGCGGCGTGTTGGCTTTGTTAACAGCCGGCGAAGGTGAAGGTAGCGGGGTAGCAGAAGGCGGAGCGCTCGACGAGAGTCTGGGAGCTGGTGGCGTGACCGATGTGGATCAGATATTAAGCGGCGCTCAAACCCTGCAAACCGCCAGCGCCAGTCAACGTAGATCGAGAGCTGGCGCCAGGCAAATCGGTTCTGGCGAAGCCCAAAAAGGCGCGGCTATCGATGATATTCTGGGCGGCGGGATAGGGCAGGAAGCCTCTTATGATTTAAGCCGCCAGGGCGATTTTTCTCTGAAGATTGCCAAAGGCACGGTGACCGGACGCGCTTCGCGCTCCACAGCCAGATCGGCCGATGCCATCGCTGCGGTAATTAACAAACACCAGACGGCTATTGAAGATTGTTACAAACGGGCCGCCAAGCTGAATCCCAATCTTAAAGGAAGCGTTACCGTGATGTTTACTATCGAGCCCAATGGCCGGGTAAGCAATGTACGCATCATCGAATCTACCTTAAAGAACAGCAGAGCAGAAAGCTGTATTGTGCGCCGTATTAAAAGCTGGCGCTTTGATCCGATTGATCCGAAAGAAGGTAAAGCCATCTTCAGACAAAAATTCATTTTTACCAAATAATACCTGCCTGATTGTAAAAGATCTTAAAAGCCACCTTACGGTGGCTTTTTTTATTTGTGAAATTTAAGTAATTACAATATATTTAGACCCAATTTTTATTCAATAGTCTGAAATAAATTTTATTTGGAGAGACCATGAAAAGGACTTTCACGTGTGGAGAACTGGATGACGGCTATGTCGGCAAAACAGTGGTGTTAAATGGCTGGGTGAATAAATGGCGTGATCATGGAGGATTGATCTTCATTGATCTGCGGGATCGCTATGGAATCACGCAAATTGTCTTTAATCCGCAAACCAATTCCGAAGCGTACGAGCTGGCTAAATCTCTACGCAGTGAAGATGTCATTGCTGTGCAGGGCGTTGTGGCTGCCCGGCCGCCCGAAGCCGTTAATCCACGCATGAGAACTGGAAACATTGAGATTCACGTGGACCAGTTACAGATTCTCAATAAATCAAAAACCACGCCTTTCGAAATTAACGATCAGATTGAGGTGAGTGAAGATATCCGACTCAAGTATCGCTACCTTGATCTACGCCGGCCGCGCTTGCAACGGAATCTTATCGTCAGGAGCCAGGTGTACAAAATTGTGCGCAACTTTTTTTATGACGAAAATTTTGTGGAAATTGAAACCCCATTTTTAATGAAGAGCACTCCGGAAGGCGCGCGCGATTTTTTGGTACCCAGCCGAAATTTTCCGGGCCGATTTTACGCTTTACCTCAATCGCCGCAAACTTACAAACAGTTACTGATGATTGCCGGATTTGATCGCTACTTTCAGATTGTAAAATGTTTTCGCGATGAAGACCTGCGCCGCGACCGGCAGCCCGAATTCACGCAGATTGACGTCGAGCTCTCTTTTGTAGATGAAAATGATGTAATAGATGTTTCCAGTCGGCTGATTCAAAAACTTTTTAAAGATGTGCTGGATTATGACGTGGCGCTGCCCATTAAAAGAATGTCTTTTAAAGAAGCCTTTGAGACCTATGGCAACGATAAACCCGACCTTCGTTTTGGCTTCCCGATTGTTACCTTAAACTCTGTTTTTGCGCAATCTAATTTTAAAGTGTTCAGGAGTGCTATTGAGGAACAAGGGGTGGTCGCAGCCATTGCTGTGCAGCCGGCCGATCAGTTTTCCAGAAAAAAGATCGATCAACTTACAGAAAACGCCAAACATTTTGGGGCCAGGGGATTGGCCTACCTCATTTATGATAACCAACAATTTAAAGGCAGTGTGGCCAAGTTTTTGAGCGATGCTGAAAAAGAAAATTTAAAAAACATGCTCAGATTGGAAAACAATTCACTGGTGCTCATGGTGGCCGATGCCTACGAAACAACCTATTCCGTTCTGGGACAGCTCCGACTGATGCTGGCCCAGCAACTGAATGTAATCGACAAAGACAAATTTGAATTTGTCTGGATTGTTGACTTTCCCTTGCTGGAATGGAATGATGAGCAAAATCGCTACGTGGCGCGCCACCATCCATTCACAAGCCCCAAAATTGATCAACTGGAATTGTTAGAGAGCCAGCCGGAGAAGGCATTGGCCAGGGCCTACGACCTGGTTGTGAATGGAAATGAGATCGCCGGGGGAAGCATTCGTATTCATCAACGGGCATTGCAGGGAAAAATGTTCGAAGTCCTAAAAATCAGCAAACAGGAGGCCGAGGCAAAATTTGGCTTTTTACTGCAAGCCCTTGAATATGGCGCCCCGCCCCATGGCGGCATCGCTTTTGGACTCGATCGATTGGTAATGTTGCTCACCGGAGCGGAGTCGATCCGTGATGTGATTGCCTTTCCTAAAACCAGTTCAGCGCTTAGCCTTATGGATGGAGCCCCGTCTGAGGTTTCGGAAGAGCAGCTGGCTGAATTGCACATTAAAGTCAGGTAAAAATAGTAAAAACTTTGTGTTAATTTTGGTTTTAATCTTGACAAAAATAAATAATTTTGTTAGTTTCACACTATCAAAGAAATAGTTAAACGTTATTATCTAATCCAGGAGGCGTGTCGTATGAGCAAGTTGAGAATTTTTATGTTAGGGCTTGTAAGCGTTGCCATGTTAACGCTAACCAGCTGTAAATGGAAACCCAGCGAAGAACAAATCAAGACCTTAGAAGAGACCAAAGCAGCCGCTCTTTCTGCAGAAGAGACCTTG
The DNA here is from genome assembly GCF_056497305.1 of Caldithrix sp. Classification (NCBI taxonomy): domain Bacteria; kingdom Pseudomonadati; phylum Calditrichota; class Calditrichia; order Calditrichales; family Calditrichaceae; genus Caldithrix; species Caldithrix sp. The sequence goes on from NZ_JBSMDE010000004.1 coordinate 24,234, forward strand.
CAGAAGAAAAAAGCTGAGAGACAGGAATGGGAAAAGAAGGTGGCCGCTAAAAAAGCGGAACTGGAAAAACTGAAAAAAGACAAAGAAAACGTTCAAAATTTCCAAAAACCTGCTGAATAATCTACAATTTAATTGAGAATTAAAAAGGAGAACGTAGCTATGAAAATAAGATCGTTAGTCATTTTAAGTTTGTTCCTGTCGCTCATGTTGGCCAATGTTGCTTTGGCCCAATATTCCTATAATTACGAAGAGATGACCCAGGAACAATATAATGCCCTGTTGGCTGAGTGGCAGCAAAGGTTGGATACAGCTAAAAAGGGTATTGCTGACGAAGAAGCAAAAATTGAGCAGTTGAAAAAAGAATATGATGCTCTGCAAGCCGAGATTGATCAGACCTGGCAGGATATTTTTCAAATTGCCGAAGCGAATAAGGAAGCCTATGAGGCTTACAAGAGCAACCTGAATCAATTACGTGATGATACCAGAGCTTTCTTGAATCTTTCACCGGAAGAGATTTACAGTAAATCCGATGAATTAAAAGGCCTGGAAACCCGTCTGGAAGAACTGAAAAAGAATCCGTTTTCGGCCATGGCTGAACAGCAGGCGCTGATTAGTGAAATTGAAAGTTTAATCGAGCAGGCAAAAGAAAAAGCTAAAACCGCCGTGCCTCCTACCTATACCGTAATGAAAGGAGATTATCTGTGGAAAATCGCTGGTAAAGATGATATCTACGGTAATCCGATGGCCTGGTGGAGAATTTACACCTCAAACCTGGATCAAATCAAAAATCCGGATTTAATCTACCCGAATCAGGTGTTGGCCATACCGCGCGTAGTTGGCCCGAATGAACATCTGGTACAAAAAGGCGAATTCCTTTCCAAAATCGCCGGGTATCCCAATGTGTATGGCGATTCATTTAAGTGGCAGAAATTGTACGAAGCCAACAAATCCTTTATTTCGGATCCTAACCTGATCTATCCATTCCAGGTGTTAAAAATTGCACGCTAATTCTGATTTTACAGAGTGATCTTAAGGCTTCTGGAGAAACTCTTTCCGGAAGCCTTTTTTTTGTTGTTTGAGGGAAAAATGACCGAGGTTGTTGAAAAAATTTATAAAATACCCGATACCATTGATCCTTTAACCGTGGTTGGACAGCAAGATTCTAATCTTAAAATGCTTGAGGAACATTTCCAGGTCCGGTTGATTGCCCGGGGCAACAGCATTAAAATATTGGGGCCGGCCAACCAGGTAGAGACAGCCATCCATGTTCTGGAAGATTTGCTGGCTGCAGCTAAAAGAAAAAAAATATTTACATCCAATGATCTGCTGACATCCATTAAGATTGCTCAATCTTCACAACTACCCGCAGAAAGGGAGCGTGGCGAAGAGTCCTCTTTAGAATCTCCGGCAGCCATAGAGACGATCGATACCTTTTTAGGCTTCATCAAACCACGCACAGAAGGCCAGCGCCAGATGATGGAGGCATTGGAGCACAACGACATCATCTTTGCCGTAGGGCCGGCCGGTACCGGAAAAACCTATCTGGCTGTGGCACTGGCTGTCTCTTTTTTGAAAGACAATCTGGTTAAGAAAATTGTGCTGGCTCGCCCGGCGGTGGAGGCAGGGGAGAGCCTGGGGTATTTACCCGGCGACTACAAAGAAAAAATTGATCCCTACCTGAAGCCTTTGTACGATGCCCTGGAAGATATGTTACCCCGCGACCTGCTCAAACGTTTCATTGATCAACAAATCATTGAGATATTGCCGCTGGCCTATATGCGAGGCCGCACCTTGAACAATTCCTTTGTTATTTTAGATGAAGCGCAAAACACAACCTTCATGCAGATGAAGATGTTCCTTACCCGTCTGGGAGTCAATTCCAAGTGCATCATTACCGGCGATATTACACAGATTGATTTGCCTTCTAAGAAAGATTCCGGTCTGGTGAGCAGTTTTTATGTGCTTTCTGGAATTGAGGGCATTGCCTTTGTTAAATTAACCAATCGAGATGTTGTGCGCCATCCGCTGGTTAAAGATATCATCGATGCCTACGAACGGTATGATGAAAAGCAGAATTCTTAAGACACGTAGAACTACCTGTTCCCAAAGGACCAAAAGACTTTGCCATTTGTAATGGTGATTGGATGCTTCGGGAAAAATAAAATGGCGTCCCCACTTCTCTTTAAGCCTTTTAAGAATGCGTATGTTTCTTGCATGGCTTGAATAAAATCGTTAGATTATTATTTTATTGGATTTTACATGGGGGAGTTAAAATGTCAGATTTAAAAGAAGTGGTTATTGTTAGTGCAGCCAGAACCCCGGTTGGTAGCTTTGGCGGCGTATTTAAAGAGGTGCCCGCTACAAAACTGGGGAGCATCGCCATTAAGGCTGCTCTGGAAAGAGCAAACATTCCAGCGAATGAGGTTAATGAAGTGATCATGGGCAATGTTTTAACGGCTAATGAGGGGCAGGCTCCCGCACGCCAGGCTGCTCTTGGTGCCGGACTGGACACATCGGTTCAGTGCCTGACGATCAATAAAGTTTGCGGTTCTGGCTTAAAAGCCGTAATGCTGGCGGCTCAGGCCATAATGGTTGGTGATGCCGATGTGATAGTTGCTGGCGGCATGGAAAATATGACTCAGGTGCCTTATTATTTACCCCAGGCCCGCTATGGTTACAGAATGGGGCATGGCCAGTTAATTGATGGGATGATTAAAGATGGTTTGTGGGATGTGTACAACGATTTCCACATGGGCGATGCAGCTGAACTGTGTGCCAGGAAAAACAATATTAGCCGTCAGGAGCAGGATGAGTATGCGGTGATGAGCTACCGACGGGCTCTGAAAGCGCAGGAAGAAGGCTGGTTTGATGAGGAGATCGTTCCGGTAGAAGTCCCTCAAAAAAAGGGTGAGCCCATCGTTGTTTCGCAGGATGAAGAACCCGGTCGTGTAAAATTCGAAAAAATTCCACATCTGCGACCTGCTTTCCAGAAAGATGGGACCATCACGGCTGCCAATGCCTCTAAAATAAATGATGGGGCGGCCGCCGTTGTGGTCATGTCACTGGAAAAAGCCAATGAATTGGGCTTAAAGCCTATGGCGCGTATTCTTTCTCAGGCCTCTTTTGCCAAAAAACCGGAAGAGTTTCCTACCGCGCCAGCCGATTCCATTAGCAAAGCGCTGGAAAAGGCCGGGCTGAAAATACAAGATATTGATCTGTTTGAAATAAATGAGGCCTTTGCCGTCGTTGCAATCGTTAACAATCGTATTTTAAAATTGCCGGTGGAAAGAGTGAACGTACACGGCGGGGCCGTGGCCATCGGTCATCCCATTGGCGCCAGCGGGGCCCGGATTTTGACCACCTTGCTCTACGCCATGAAACAGCGTGCAGCAAAACGTGGGGTGGCTTCTTTGTGTATTGGTGGCGGCGAAGCCGCTACCCTGGTAGTGGAGACAATGTGAAAGGAATTTGACATGAAAAAAATAGCCGTTATTGGAGCCGGAACCATGGGTAACGGGATTGCCCATGTCTTTGCCCAGTTTGAATACGATGTAACTTTGATCGATATCGATCAACAAATATTAGAAAAAGCGCGGGGAACAATTGAAAAAAATTTGAACCGCCAGTTAAAAAAAGGCGTTATTACTCAAGATCAGTTAGAAGCCACTTTAAAGAGAATCAACGGCCAAACCGATCTTAAGGCCGCGGCCGATGCCGAACTGGTGGTGGAAGCCGTTATTGAAAATGATGAACTTAAAAAAGACATCTTTAAAAAACTGGACGGAATTTGTAAAACCGATACCATTCTGGCTTCCAACACTTCTTCTATTTCGATTACCGAATTGGCGGCGGTGACCAATCGTCCGGAGCGAGTGATCGGCATGCACTTTATGAATCCGGTGCCGGTCATGGAACTGGTGGAAATTATCCGTGGACTGGCCACCAGCGACGAAACGTTTCAAACCGTATTTGAGGTGGCCAAAACCTTAAACAAAACCCCGGTTGAAGTGAACGATTACCCGGGTTTTGTTAGCAACCGGGTGTTAATGCCCATGATCAACGAAGCCATCTACTGTTTGATGGAAGGTGTGGCCGATAAAGAAGCCATTGATACGGTCATGAAGCTGGGAATGAATCATCCCATGGGGCCGTTAACCCTGGCTGATTTTATCGGACTGGATGTGTGTTTGCACATTATGGAAGTGTTGTACAAAGGGCTGGGCGATCCCAAATATCGCCCCTGTCCTTTATTAAAAAAGATGGTGGCTGCTGACCACCTGGGCAGAAAAACTAAAAAAGGATTTTACACATACGAGTGAAAATGTCAAGAAGAAAAGAACGAGAGCTGGTATTCAAGGTCTTGTTCGCACATGAATTCAATTCCATTCCTCTTGAACAGCAGCTGGAATATCTGGCTGAAGAGCCGGAATACAAACCGCTCATTACGCCTTATGTGCGCCAGCTGGCCTCTTACTGCATTGAGAAGAAGGATGAGTTTGATGCCCGCATTAAACCCAAATTGATTAATTGGGATTTTGAGCGCGTTGCTATTGTAGATAAAATTCTACTGCGCATGGCTTTGGGAGAGTTCCTTTATTTTGAGGACATTCCACCCGAGGTAACGATCGATGAGATGATTGAATTGGGTAAAAAGTATGGCACCCCAAAAAGCGGCCGATTTATTAATGGGATGCTGGATGCCATCTTAAAAGAATTAAAGGCTGAAAAAAAGATTCGAAAGAGTGGCAGAGGTCTGATCAGCAAAATCAATTTGAATGGGACATAATGGCAATAGCGGTAATTTCAGATATTCATGGGAATTTAGAGGCTCTAACCAAAGCCATCGAATATATCAAAGAGCAGAATATCCAGGACATTTATTGTCTGGGCGATGTGGTAGGCTATGGCCCGAACCCTAATGAATGTATTGAGATCATTCGGCAGCAATGCAAGGTTGTGCTCATGGGCAATCACGATTACGCGGCTATCGGGCTGGCGCGCATTGAATATTTCAATGATTTTGCCAAAATGGCTACCTATTGGACCATGAACCAATTGAGTGAAGAAAACAAAGAATTCTTACGCAACCTGCCATTTATGTATCAAACCGACCGTTTTATCATGGTTCATGCCTCGCCGACCAATCCAGAGCACTGGTACTACATTTTAAACATTAACGATGCTCGCATCGAAATGCAGAGTTTTAAGCAGGCTGTTTGTTTTGTCGGACACTCGCACGTGCCCGTTATTTTTAATCAGCAAAACACCTACAAAAAAGACATAACCATTGAACCAAATCAGAAATATATCGTTAATGTAGGAAGCGTTGGACAGCCACGTGATGGAGATCCGCGCCTGAGTTTTGTTATCTTTGATCCTGAAAGCGGCGAAATTAAGAATGTGCGTCTGGAATACGAAGTGAACAAAACGTACGAAAAAATTATCAAAAGCGGATTGCCGCCATTTTTAGCGGAACGATTATTAAAGGGGTATTAAGGGAAAATGAATTTAATTACCAAAATCTTCGGCACCAAACACGAACGCGATGTTAAAAAGTTATGGCCGATCGTTGAACAAATTAACCACTATTTTGAACAGTTCAACCAATTAAGCGACGAAGAACTTCAGAAAAAAACAGAAGAATTTAAGGAACGATTGGCCGCAGGCGAAACCCTGGATGATATTCTGCCAGAAGCGTACGCTGCGGTAAAACAAGCCTGCAAACGCCTGTTAGGTAAAAAATGGCTGGTCGTTGGCCGTGAAATTACCTGGGACATGGTGCCCTTTGATGTACAGTTGATCGGCGCCATTGTGCTCCACCAGGGTAAAATTGCAGAAATGGCTACCGGCGAAGGAAAAACCCTGGTTGCTACCATGCCGCTTTACCTCAATGCTCTGGAAGGCAAAGGCGCCCATCTGGTAACGGTTAACGACTACCTGGCGCAGCGCGATGCCGAATGGATGGGAGAAGTGTACAAATTCTTAGGCCTGACGGTTGGAGTAATCTTAAACAATATGGATGCCCGTCAACGGCGCGAAGCCTACAATTGCGATATTACCTATGGCACCAACAATGAATTTGGCTTCGATTACCTGCGCGACAACATGGCCTCTTCACCCGATGAGATTGTGCAAATAAGGGGACACCATTACGCCATTGTGGATGAGGTGGATAGTGTGCTCATCGATGAAGCCCGGACACCGTTAATCATCAGTGGGCCGGTAAGCGGAGACAGTACCGCGCAACGTTACCGCGAGATGAAACCCTATGTGGAACGTCTGGTGTCTAGCCAGAACCGATTGGTGAACCGCATGATTATGGAAGCCGAACAGCTGTTGAAAGAAGGCAAAGAGCGTGAAGCGGGCGTGAAGCTGTTTATTGCCGAACGCGGCGCTCCAAAGCATAAGCGATTGCTCAAACTCTACCATGAAAAGGGCATCAAGACGCTGGTCCAGCAGGTGGAAAACGACTATTACCGCGACAAAGGCCAGAATAAAGTGTCTGATGAAACGTACTTCGGCGATCTGTATTACATTATTGACGAAAAAAACCATATCATTGATCTAACCGAAAAAGGACGGGCTGAATTGAACCCGGCAGATCCGGACATGTTCTTACTGCCGGACCTGGGCGAAGAGATCGCCAAAATTGAGAATGATGAGAGCCTCTCTTACGAAGAGAAGGTGCTTCGCAAAGAAGAAGTCCACAACCTGTACAGTGAACGCAGCGAGAAGTTGCAAAATATTTCTCAGCTTTTAAGAGCATACACCCTTTATGAAAAAGACCAGGAGTATGTGGTACAGGATGGCAAGGTGCAGATCGTCGATGAATTTACCGGTCGTATTCTACACGGGCGGCGCTATAGCGACGGATTGCATCAGGCCATAGAAGCCAAAGAAAATGTACAAATTGAAAAAGAGACGCAGACCCTGGCCACCATCACTTTGCAGAACTATTTCAGGATGTACGACAAACTGGCCGGTATGACGGGTACTGCCGAGACGGAAGCGGCTGAATTCTGGGAAATTTACAAACTGGATGTGGTGGTCATTCCCACCAATAAACCGGTGATCAGAAAAGATTATGACGATGTGGTCTATCGCAGCAAAAGAGAGAAATACAATGCCGTAATCGAAAAAATCATTGAAGAACGAGAAAAAGGACGACCGGTGCTGGTCGGTACCACCACGGTGGAAGTTTCTGAAATTTTAAGCCGAATGCTCAAACGACGCGGTATTCCACACAACGTTTTAAATGCCAAGCACCATGCACGCGAAGCGGAAATTATTGCGCACGCCGGCGAACCACGTGCTGTAACCATAGCCACCAACATGGCGGGGCGTGGAACCGACATTAAGTTGGGCGAAGGTGTGCGCGAAGTGGGCGGCCTGGCTATCATCGGTACAGAACGCCACGAATCCCGACGGATTGACCGTCAGCTGCGTGGCCGTGCCGGGCGACAGGGCGATCCCGGGAGCAGTATTTTCTTTTTAAGCCTGGAAGACGATCTAATGCGTTTGTTCGGCAGCGAACGTGTAGCTCGCATTATGGATCGCATGGGCGTTGAAGAGGGAGAGGTTATCACCCATCCTATGATCAGCCGCTCCATTGAAAAAGCCCAGAAGAAAGTCGAAGCTCAGAATTTCGCCATCCGTAAACGCTTGCTGGAATACGATGATGTGATGAATCAGCAGCGGGAAATCATTTACGATCGCCGGCGGGTAGCTCTGTTCCAGGAGGATACCCGCGAAGAGGTGGAGGCTATTCTTGATGAATTCATCGAGCACAAACTCGATTTGTACGCTCCTCCAAAAAGCCACCCGGAAGAGTGGGACCTCGATTCACTGGAACGGGAGGTGGGCAATGTGCTGAACATCTCTTTGTTACAGGTGCGCGAAAATCTTTACGATTACGATCAGGAACGCCTCCGTCAGTACATTAGAGACCAGGCTTTGAGGATTTACGAATTAAAAGAACAGCGAATTGGGCGCGAACGCATGTCGGTTCTCGAACGCTATTTTATTCTACGCGTCATCGATGAAAAATGGAAAGACCACCTCTACGATATGGATATGCTCAAGGAGGGCATTCACCTACGCGCCTACGGCCAGAAGGATCCGCTGATTGAGTACAAGCGCGAAGCCTTTATGATGTTCGAAAAGTTAATCCATGATATCAATGAAGAGACCCTGCACTGGTTGTGGAAGTTTCAGCTGGTTGAGGAACCGGTCAATCGCGCCGAAGCCCGAAAGCATCAACCCCAACGCATGCAATTGATTCATGAATCGGCCGATGGCATGGGCTTTAATTCTGCTGCGCCTGTAGGTGAGGAAACAGATATCCAGAAAGCGGGTAAACAGCGCTCCAATAAAAAGCAGCCCATCCGCGTGGGCGAAAAAATCGGTCCCAATGACCCCTGTCCCTGTGGAAGCGGTAAAAAGTACAAGAAATGCCATGGAGCAATGAAAAACTAATAGCTTCTTAAATGAATATTAAAGCTGGGATGGATCGCCAGTCAACATTCCCGGCTTTTTTTATGACTGATTGGCCAGTGGATTGTCTAAGGCCGCAGAGCCGCAACCTTTAAAAAACCGCAGAGAGCGCAAAGAAATTATTTGCCCTCACCCCCTCGATCCCCCTCTCCCAGAATAAATGTCTGGGAGAGGGGGAAGGTTTGTGTTGGAAAACTTTCCACCTGTGTTGTAGATTTCTTATCATGGCACCATACACGACCAAGGGGAATTTGGAATGTCGGCCCGATGCTTATTCAAAAATTCAACAATTCAACGGTTTTACTTCCTCACACAGCACAAAAATTTTCGCATCCCGCCATAGCGGGATAGACTTCTTTTGAAGGAAATATTTAAAATTGCTGAGAAAAGGCGCCTTCCTTTGTAAATTATATTGCTCAAAACACTATCCATCAACATTAAACCGATCGGTTACAGCCCCAGAAGCATTGAGGCCTATTCCTACCACGTTAAAAGTTAACAAAAATTACAGAATACCAATAAGACGATCAGCTCCAGTACCGGTATCAACTATCGGGGCGCGCGTGAGCGTAAATTGCTGTCTGGTTTTACATCTGCCCGAGAGTTAATACCTTAATTTGTAGAGGGCCATTTAATCGTCCTCAAAAGGTATACCGTTCAATTCACACCAGGCCACCGCTATGCGCTTCAATGCCCGCTCTTTGTAACCATACCACTCCTTCTCTATCCCATGGCGACGAATTGCTTCTTTGAACATCCGAAAAGCACCTCTACCTCTCAACGCGTACTGCAGCTCCTCACTGATCTGATCATCTTCAACCTGAAGGGCAAACTGATTCATGATCTGCCATTCGTGAATCTCAAACTTCGTTGGTAGCTGTACATAGTTACCTTCTTCATCCTCCAGAATCGCCCGCGCTGTCTTAATGTTATCGTGTTGCCATTTAGGATAGTCCTCCAGAGACTCGTCGCTCTCTGCTGCCGAGAATTCTTCTTCGCTGATTGTCACAATTGCCCCGGTCTTGCGGTTGAGATATGACGAAAACTCATCCATTTGTGATTCCATCCCTTCAATTAGGGCGCTTAGTTTTACTGGCTTTTGCATTTTCCCTTGATTCCTCCTTTCCTATCTTGTAAAATGATTAAGTCATCCGGATTGGCCACGCGCCAAAGAACGTTCATTGGCGCGGCGATTTTCTCACTGGCCGATTCATGACCACGCCCGTCCCCGAAAATCGGGATTTCCGTTATGTTCCAACCGGTGGCAAGACGGGCATGGCAAATTGCCTGTTGAACGTTTTGTTGGGCAAACAAAATTTAATTTTATCTCATTTTTTTGATAAACTTTTTAATCCTTTCTCAACTCTTTCTGCTAATTTAATAGCGATTTGTAAGGGATATCTTTCTTGTTCGCAAGAAATTTTAATTCTTCAATTAAAGATTCAGGAACACGAAGAGAAATGGTTTTTAAAGACTGCTTTAAATTCATCATAATTCTTATCTGTAATCGATATCGACAATAGTTTTAATACCTTGTGAATAGAGAGTGGGTTTGAAATCAAAATGGTTTTCAAATTTGCTGCTATCGAAGATATAATCCCGATCATATTGGTAAAGCATTTCTACCATTTCTCTCATTACCGAATTAAAAAGACCAATTATGCGTAACATAAATTTTGAAACAATTTGATATCTGAGTTCTACTCCCATCTCTTTAGCAATTGCTTCAATCCATTCCTTTCCTGTTAATGGATTTGAAGCTGTGGGCAGATGCCAAACTTGATTATAGGCTTCCGGTGTATTTCCTAATAAGGCTGTAGCCTTTCCGGCATCCGGTGTGTAAGTAAAAGAATGTTTGTAATTTATGGATGAGAACCAAAACGCTTTTTTACCCTTACTGAAATTATTAAAGACCGCTTCGGTTAATACACTTGTATTTTTAATCGAAGGACCATAAAAATCTGCAGACCGAGCGATCAGAGCTTGAAGATTTCCCTTTTTCACCTCATCCGTTATCATTTTAGCTATTCGACTTCTTACAAGACCTTTTCTGCTCACAGGATTTATTGGAGTATCTTCCGTCATATGATACAGATGGTTTGGATCATACATATAGATATTATCAAAAAAAACAAGTTTAGAATTTTCATGCTTACATGCCGTGATCACATTTTTCATTATTCTCGGCCATATTCTTTCCCATAACTTAGTATTATAAGGCAAGCCTACTGTTAAATAAACAATTTCCGAACCTTTTACTGCTTTCAATACATCTTCAGGTTTTGTTAAGTCTGCAGAAAGCAATTGATCACTTGGATTAACGGCTTTGGGATTTCGGCTTACCAAACGAATGTGACTCGTAAATTCTTTCAATGCTTTCGCAAGCTCGATGCCTATAGCTCCACCTGATCCAAGTATTGTTTGCATGGGATGTTTCTCCATTGATTAATTTATTTATTTCATTACCCAATAAACAAGGTTTAGCCGCACGCGCAGCAAAGTGAGTGGAGCGTGTCGCCAACAACCCTTGTTGGATTGTCCTGTATTTTATGAAACAATCTGAATAATGTACTTGCCATAAGGAGAAAGTTGTGCAGGTTTGCCTTTAATTACGATGACGACGGCTGCAACCATAACCATTGTACTCATCATAGAGACGACTTCTGCTGAAACAACGAGTCCTAAGATATTGACTACATTCCAGGTTGTGTGCCAAAGGATCACCATTAACGTGTTCCCCCCTGTGCTATTATATAGAAAAGTAAGCCAGATTGCACCGGCGAATAAGCCTATAAAAAAACCAATGATTTGGCCTATGCCAAATTCGAATCTATAGAAAAACATTGGAATATGCCAGATAGCCCAAAACACCGATAAGATGAACGTTGCCCATAACGCGCTACGTCCTTGTTGCAATCTTGGCAGGGCATACCCCCGCCAGCCCGCTTCTTCACCAATCCCGTAAGCAACCGCTGACAGCAACGAGCCCCCTACCCACACCAGGGTAGCATGTTCACCCGATGCCAACTTTCCAAAGTCTGGCCAGGAGTTCCCGAAAATACGCAAGATGATCATAGAAAGTATGAATAGAACAAAAGGAGTAAATGTAGATATCGTAAACCAAACAATGCCTACCTTCCACCGTGCCATACGCTCAAGAAATTCCGAAATACCAGCTTTTGAATCGGCAATTGCCGTAACTATTAATGCAGCACCGATCGGCCCCAATGCTCCCAGGAAATGCCAGTGCTCTGATATTCTAAAGTGAAGAAGATTCTGCGCAGAAAGAGCAAGCGGCAGTATAAATATCCATGTTATTAGAAAGGCCAGAACAAAGTAGGCCAAAAGGGAATGTTTCTTGATCCAGTTTGAGAGTTGAAAAGTCATTCTAACTCCTTTCAACAATTTCTTGCACAATTTGGTCAGCCAATCCTTTTACCTCGCAGGCGGGGGATAATCTGACAAAGGTTTGGCGACGGACGCACATTCAAAAGGTGAGCCTGCGGATATTTATTAAATAGCGTCCGGTGCGATGCCCATTTGTTATAAGCTTCTAACGATTTTTAATGACTAAACCTATTTTGCTTTGAGCATTCAATTCTATCCCAGGTAAAATATCATCAGCAGTGAATGGTTTACCATCAGGGCCGACTCCAAGTAAGTAATAGTGCTCATTATCAAGTAATCTGGGTTTTCCTCCCAGTCTTTTATCAGTCGGGTCAAAGACAGTTACTAATGAATTTTCTGGCAAGGATTTCTTAAGTTCCTCAAGTGATTCTGGATACTTTCCGTTTTGTACTTTGTAGAACTCTATGGCCTGAACTAATGATGTTAATGTTGTTTCTGCCAGCTCTTCCCTTAAATGGTCGTAAACCCCACCCCGCTGTACAAAACCGAAGTAAAATAGGGCAGAGTAGAGAATAGTAGTAAAAACAATTCCTCCACCACCAATCAACGCAAGCTTCCTTCCGCCTGTTTTTTTGGTTGATAGCCCCCAAATAATGGCAACTAAGCCGAAAAAAACACCTAACAGTGGTATAAAAGAAATACCGCCTTTAACGAATGGAAAGGCCTCCAATTTTTCTTGCTGCTCATTCATGACAAAAACTCCTTATGGCTTAGAAACGACCTCCGCTATAGAGCGCTGCAAAATAGCGAACTGCTGGAGCGATTTGTTGGACTATTCAGCAAAACAACAGTATCAACCTTTAAACGGGTGGGTTCCAGCCCCAGAAGCATTGAGGACTGTTCTTACCACGTTAAAAGTTAACAAAAATTCCAGAATACCCGCAAAATAAGACGATCAGGTCCAGTACCGATATTTACTCGGCGGCTTGGTAAACAGAATCTAGAATGGCTTCAGGATGTTTTTCAGCCACCATCAACAATACTCGAGCAGGTCCCTCCGGCTTCCTTCTTCCCTGTTCCCAATTGCGCAAAGTAGCTGTACTGATTCCAAGAAGCTGAGCAAATTTATTTTGCGATAATCCATACTTGTGCCGGATATACTTTACATCTGTATTTTTAAATTCACACGACCGGCTGGCTTTTCGTTCTCCACGGAGTATTTCACCGCCTTGTTTTATACTTTCCAATAATTCCTGAAATAATTTATCATTCATTTTAATTCTCCTTCTACTATTTCTTTTAATAATTTCAATTGTTGTTTGTTTAAATCATACAATTCTTTTTTCTTATAAATAAGTAGCATCATAATAATTTCTTTTTCTTTAGACCAATAATAAATAACTCTTGAACCGCCACGCTTGCCTCTTCCTGAACCTGATCAACGAATTTTTTTAGACCGCCGCTACCTTGAATGATCTTTCCTAAATCTGGTCTTAGTAGAAGAGTCTTCTGAAGTAATCGACATTCATCTTCCGATAAAATTTTATTCACTTGTCTAGTAAAGATTGGTGTTTCAATTATCTTTAAATACTAAATATACGTCAATGGCACACATTTGGCAAAAAATAAATTAACTAATCTTTAAGACTCTAATAAACAAGTTAACCGGATTGGCCACGCGCCAATGAATGTTCATTGGGGGGAGATTTTCTCACTGGCCAATTCATGCCTATGCCCGTCCCCGAAAATCGAGGCCAGGGGAAAATTGTGTCTGGCAGGGGAGGTCTCGATCTGAAGCTCGAGTTACGACTGCGGTTTTTTAAAGGTTCCGGATTTGCTTCTTTAGATATTGTCTTAAAATTTTAAGACAATATGCTATTATAATTTTTACAATCCGAACTTTTTCCTACTCTCTAAATATTTCAGAAAATATATTGGTGTCTACCTATTAAACCGGGCCGGCCCTGTTTACTTGTCTATTAATTGCAGCAAAGCAGGAATTCCGGTTGCCACTGTACGCAATAGTGCTCTGGACGAGGGAAGAATGGCTGCAGGCGCTTTGCCCAGAGCAGCTCTCCAGAGAGAAAATGTACCAGAAACGTAAAGTAGCTCAGCCATGGTTCTAAAATGGAGAGCCGGAGTGGCGCACAAATAAACCGCACGCCAGTTTGGTTTGAACTTATCTTTAAAAAAATGTAATCCTTTGAAATTGTACACAGGTAAAAGCGAAAAACCTCCCCAATGGATGGCTACTTCTTTTAAGTTTTGTGTATTGTTCAATAAAAAGGGCACTTCTCCCAAACTCAACTGGCTAATTCCTTCATTTTGCAATTGCTGAACTACAAAGGCAATGAGCGCTTCCATGGCGCCGTAAGGCGCCTGACAATGGCGCAACATTAACTCGCCCTGGAAACGCCCCGGAGCATTGAGGGAAAGCGTAAAAGCGGCCTGCCATTCGTTTTGCCGGTCCCGTGCAACAAAAAGACGCAGGGCCGTTGGCTCATTCCATCGAAACACATGTCTCAAACGAGGATGCCCTGCAAAAGACGTGCGTTTTTCCAGTTCTTGTAGTTTTCGCACATTCAGGTTATGGAGTGGTAGTTCAGTAAATTGAAGCTTTTGCTTACCCCGACGAATACAATGGCGCAATTTACGGGACCATTGTGGAAGGTGTTGAAGTTCAAGCGTGGCCTCCATTCCACTTTGCAAGCATTGCCAGCCACGGGCTTTAAGCGCGGCCGCAATAGGAGGTGTACAGCCCCGTATCACATAATTCCGCTCAGGCAATGCATCAATCGTTTGCATAAAGGTCTGGTTGTAAGGCACATCGCCCATGGCCAGCCAGATAAAAGAAGTGTGTTTAAGAGCTATGGAGTGAAATCGTGCCTCAGAGAGGGGGAGGCGCATCCAGCTCAGGGGCAGTTCCATGTTAATCATACAGGATGGTTTCATAAAAATTGGTTTATAGGCGCCTTATTGTTTTAGAGTGAAAATCCAGCGAATCAAGTTGAGCACAATCAAGATCAGCCCTTCCGTCCGTGAAATTTTCCATCCGGTGCGCATCATGATGACAACCGTAAGCACCAACAACACCAGCAGCAAAATGTCGAATGGTGCATCCTGGGCCACGTGCAACGGACGTAAAATGGCGGCCAAGCCCAGCACGCCCATGATGTTAAAAAGATCGCTGCCAATGAGATTGCCGGCCGAAATGCCATGCCTGCCTTTGATAGCGGCCACCAGCGAAGTGGCGAATTCCGGAGCGGAAGTTCCGGCGGCTACAATAGTCACCGCAATGGCCCACTCCGAAAGGCCCACCTTGCGAGCCAGGAATGTGGCCGAATCGACCAGGAAATGTCCACCCGCCACCACCAGCAGCAAGCCACCGATGAGTTGCAAACCATGATACCAGCGAAAGGGGCCGTGACTGAACTCGTCTTCCAGTGGTTCCTTGTGAAAGAAAAGATAGGTCAGATAGGCAACGAGGCTCACAAGCAAAAAGAGGCCTTCCCAGAGGGCAATGGCGTAATCGCTTAAAAATAAGAGCAGCACAATCGAAACTACAAGCAATAGTCCACCTTCGCGATAGACCATTTTTTTAGTAGTTTTGATGGTTTGCAGTAAGGCAACGCCCCCAAGAATAAAGCCCAGATTAAAGATATTGGAACCAACAATATTGCCCACAGAAATATCCGCCTGGTGCTTGATGGCCGCCGAAATGGTGACCGCAAATTCCGGGGCCGACGTTCCAAAAGCAATAACGGTTAAACCAATGACCAGATCGGAAATGCCTAACTTTTGAGCCAGACGGGGCGCGGAATCGACAATCCACACCGCACCCAGCCAGAGGGCGCCAATGCTGAAGATCAAGATCAGTATGTTTCCGGCAAGTTGCATGATCCATCCTAATTTTCAGATCAGTGAGCTTACGTACACAGTAACCGTAGCCGAATTCCAGGCAAAATTTCCATTAACTTTCATGGAAAAATGCGTCCATTCGCTGAATTCACAGTTTTGATTCTGAATTCATAAAATCAAAACTAACAAAATTGACGAAATGATTCAAATGTAAAATGAAGGTTTTTCACGCTTTCTTTGAACGCTTTGCACTCCGCCGCAGGGCTCGATCGCTTATTGGCAAACATCTCAGGCAAAGGCGCTAAAAAATCAAAATTGCTTTATTGCAGCGCATTAGCTAATTTTTGGTAAGGAAAGGGGTTACATGAAGTTATTTTACAGAGCTTTTGGTCAGGGGCGGCCATTGATCGTGTTGCACGGCTTGTTTGGTATGTCGGACAATTGGTTGTCCATCGGTCGCCGACTGTCAGAATATTTTCACGTGTATTTATTGGACCTGAGAAATCATGGCCAGTCGCCGCACGATGCAGCTTTCAATTATTCCGTAATGACCAGCGATGTTGTGGAGTTTATGGAAGAGCACCAGCTGCAGGCGCCCCTTGTTCTGGGACATTCCATGGGGGGAAAGGTGGCCATGAATCTAGCCCTAAACTATGATCCGGACATCGCAGGCCTTATTGTGGTAGATATCGCTCCCAGAGCCTATCACCATACGCATTTTAAAGATTTTCTGGAATCCCTTCTTAGCCTTGACTTAACGAAATTTAAGACGCGCATGGAGATTGATCGCCATCTGGCGCAAAAAATTCCCCAGCCAGCCATTCGTCAGTTTCTTCTGAAAAATCTGAAGCGTCTGGAGAATAATCGCTTTGTCTGGAAGCTCAATTTACCAGCCATCTACAACAATCTGGAACACGTGCTAAGCGCCATCACTGCCTCCACTACCTTTGATGGGCCAGCGCTGTTTTTAAAAGGAGAACATTCGACCTACATCTCAGAAGAGGATGAGCCGAACATTAAACGATTATTTCCGCGGGCGGAAATTCGTTTAATTAAAGGCGCATCCCATTGGGTGCATGCCGATGCGCCTGAACAGCTTCTGTCAGAAATAGTGGACTTTGGGCAAAGAACAGGAGGTGCTCATGTCTATTAGGGATTTGATCATGAGAAATCGAAGTTGCCGTCGTTTTAGACAACACGAAACCATTCCGCTTTCTGTGTTGCGAAGCTGGGTGGATCTGGCCCGATTATCTGCATCGGCTTCCAATTTACAACCGCTGAAATACATTCTCTCTGCGTCTGAAGAAGTGAATGCCAGGATATTTCCCACTCTGGCCTGGGCTGGCTATTTAACCGACTGGCCGGGACCGGCCGAAGGCCAACGTCCAGCTGCTTACATCATTATTCTGGCTGACAAAACCATCAAATACCCTATTGATTGTGATCACGGGATTGCAGCCCAGAGCATTTTACTGGGAGCTACGGAATCGGGCTATGCCGGATGCATTATTGGCTCCATCCAGCGAAAAGCATTGCGACAAATACTCAACATTCCGGAAAACCTGGAAATTTTGTTGGTTCTGGCGCTGGGCAGGCCGGCGGAAACCATTGTGCTGGAAGAAGTGGGCAAAGATGGGGACATCCGTTACTGGCGTGATGAAAAGGGCGTCCATCATGTCCCCAAACGCCCTTTAGATGAAATTATTGTCAAAGAATTTTAATCAAAAGCCGGAGGCAATGTTATGAAAAAAATAGTGATCACCTTCTTAGGAGTCTGGATTATGTTTGCAGGCTGCCGGAAAATGACCATTTCAGAGCTACAGGAGATGGTTGACCGCGGAGAGTTTAGCAAAGCAGAACAGATCATTAAGAAACGCCTTCAAAACGATGGCCGGTTAAGTGAAAGTGAGAAAAATTTACTGCGCTTTGAAATAGAGCGGATGAATCGCATTCGCAAAGATTTTACAAAATCGCGACAGGATGTGCTGGACTTTATCCGAAAATACATTCCCGAGGTAAGCGATGAAGACCTGTCCCGCTGGGAAAGAGAGCACAAACTGGAATTTAAGATCATCGATGGCCACAAGAAATATTTTAATTACGCCGCCCGTAATCTTTTTCGTCTCGATCCACAATGCGCTCAAATCTGGCAAAAGCAAAATAAAGCGAAAAAGAAACAATTTGATTTGGATGTGCATATCGAAAATGTGATGGCCGAATGTCAGGAAAGCGGCCTGCCCTATGGTAGCCCGGTTCGTTTGCGCATTAAACAGGGCATTGTGGTGCATCCCGATGAGGTGCCCAAAGGCCAGACCATTCGTTGCTGGATTCCCTTTCCAAGAGAGATTCCCCATCGCCAAATCAATATTAAAATCCTGAATAGTGAACCTGCCCAGTTTCAACTTGCGCCCAACGAGCGTTTGCAGAGAACCATCTATTTTGAAAAAAGTAGTAATGGGAATCATCCAACCGAATTCTGGGTAGAATATGAATACACTTCGCACGGCGTCTATGTGCCCATCGATCCTGAAAAGGTGCAGCCCGTGGATGCAAACGGTCCTTTGAAAGAGTACCTGCAGGAAAGGCCGCCGCACATTGTGTTTAGCGACACCTTAAAAAAACTCTCCCAAAAGATTGTCGGAACAGAAACCAATCCCTATCGAATTGCCCAGAAAATATTTGCCTGGATCGATACCAATATTACCTGGGCCTCGGCCCGTGAGTATTCCACCATTCGTAATCTTTCGCTTTATCCATTGCTAACGCGTCATGGTGATTGCGGCATTCAGTCCATGTTATTCATTACCCTTTGCCGTATGAATGGCATCCCGGCCCGCTGGCAGAGCGGTTGGGAGTTCCAGCCGCCCGATGACAGCATGCATGACTGGAGCATGGTCTATTTTAAACCGTACGGCTGGGTGCCGGCTGATGTAACCTATGGCCTGCGGCCTTCTGATGTCCCTGAAATCAAATATTTTTATCTAAATGGAATGGATAGTTTTCGCTTAATTTTTAACGATGATTTTTCTGTTCCTTTTGATCCGCCCAAAACGCATTTTCGTTCGGAGACAGTGGATTCGCAGCGCGGCGAGGTGGAATGGAGCGGCGGCAATCTGTACTTTGATCAATGGGATTGGAAATTTGAGTGGAAGATTGTCAGTCAATAGAAGGTGAAGTCTATGGCTAAAAAAATAATAGCCATTATTGGCGGAGCCGTTGCCGGTTCCGAAGCTGCCAGCCAACTGGCGCAAAAAGGCATTTACAGCGTTGTCTTTGAACAAAATTCCATTCCTTACGGCAAACTGGAGTTCGGATTGCCCAAATGGCATGCCCGGTTGCGCGACCGTCAGGAGCATCTGATCGATCAAAAGCTGAACAACCCCTATGTGTATTTCATCCCCAATTTGAAATTGGGTCGGGATTTCCAGATTCACGATTTGCTGGAGAAGTGGCATTTTGACGCTGTTTTACTGGCCTCGGGCGCCTGGCGCGATCGACCATTACCCATCCAAAATATCAACGAATATGTGGGTAAAGGTCTGCTCTACATGCACGAAGTTACCAGATGGTTTAATCTGTGTCACGATCCCAATTACCAGGGGCCGAATTACATCATGCCTTACAAAGATGTGGCGGTGATCGGCGGGGGGCTGGCCTCTATCGATGTGATTAAAATTGTGGTCATTCGCCAAACCATTCAACGCCTGCACGAAAAAGGGATTAAAACCGATGTGTTACAACTTGAACGCAAAGGCATTTTCCAGAGCTTGAAAGAATTTGGATTGTCCTGGGAAGCGTTGAATATTGAACCGCCCAGACTCTTTGTCCGCCGATCCATTGAAGAGTTGCCCTTGACGATCTTACCGGAAAAGCCGACTCCTGAACAATTAGACCAGGCAGCGGAAACGCGCCGTAAGATTATCCAGAAACTGAAAGAAAAATTCCCTTTCGAACTGATCGAACGACACCATATTAAGGATAAAATCGTCAAAGATGGACAACTGATGGGATTGGTCTTTCTGGAAAAAGGCAAAAAAGAAACATTGGTTAAGGTGCAAACCAACCTGGTTATTTCGGCCATTGGAGCCATCCCGGAACCGTTACCTGGTATTCCCATGAAGGGGGAATTGTTCGATGTGGAAAATCCGGAAAATGGGAAGATAAGGGGGTTGGGGCGGGTATTTGCTTTAGGCAATACCGTAACGGGGCGCGGCAATATCCGCCAATCCATGTTGCACAGCAAAAAGGTGACAGAATTTATTGTCGATGAATATTTCTCGCTGAATTCAGGCGACTATCAAAAATTGTTTGAAGAACGCAGCCAATTAGCCGATCGGCGCGTTAATTCGGTATTGGAAGTCATCAAAAACCAGCCGGATTTAAGCAGAAAACAGATCGCACACATCGAAGATTCGGCTAAACAATTACAGGAAAAGGTTGGCTACAGCGGCAATTACAAATTGTGGGTGAAAAAACATTTGCCCGCCCGACTGGAAAACATAGTGGGAGTCAGATAATGGTCAGAGGCAAGCTTGTGTATTCAACAGATCCTAACTGGAAGAAAAAAGGGGATGAGGTTTCAAAAGAAAGGCCATCAAAAATCGGGCCGGTCTATCTGCAAAGAGTGAGCAAAGGGCGGGGCGGCAAAACCGTGACTCTGATAACTGGACTGAGTGGTAATCTGAAAAACTGGAAAAAAGAGCTGCAACAGCTTTGCGGCGCCGGTGGAACCGTTAAGGGGGACACGGTTGAAATTCAGGGCGATCATCGGCAAAAGATTGCAGAATTCTTAAACAAACAGGGCTTGAAAACCAAATTTTCCGGAGGATGAGCGCGTTCAATCATAAGGTTGGGCGAGGGGTAAATTCAATCAGTCGGTAGACGCCGGCATCAAACCTGCGTTTGATGCTTTCTTCGCTATAACAAAAGCTTCGAGCTAAAGCTCAAATTACGTTTAAAGTGAGATCAGAATGACAGGCCAGCACAGGCCTTAACCCCCTGGGCACAACCTGGCCCTTCGCAAAATAATTCGTAACTCGTAATTTTTTAATTTTTAATTGAATAACTCGCCTCTGCTGCCTTAACCTTTGATCACACCGATCGGTTTAAGACGGGCCACTTTAAGGCTAATCCCACTCTGGTGCATTACATTTACCACCGATTGCACATCTTTGTAGGCTTCGGGCATCTCTTCGGCAATGGTAGCCCGACCTCTGGCCTGAATAATTACCCCTTGATCCGAGAGCTCTTTGACCAGGTTACGTCCGGCTCCGGCTTTTTTGGCCTGGCGTCGGCTTAACAAACGTCCTGCGCCGTGGCAGGTGCTGCCAAAGGTCTCTTCCATGGCTTTTTGTGTGCCGATGCAAACAAAAGAGTAGCGCCCCATGTCGCCCGGAATGAGCACCGGCTGACCAATGGAACGATATCGTTCCGGCAACAGAGGATGTTCGGGCCCCAAAGCCCGGGTTGCCCCTTTCCGGTGAACGCAGACCGTCTTTTCTTCATCTCCCACTTGATGTTTCTCTTTCTTAGCAATATTGTGCGAAACATCGTACACTAAATGAAATTGCAGATCCGCATCCGAGATATTGAAAACCTTTTTGAAAACGCGTCGGGCTAAATCCATGATGACCTGACGATTGCTCCAGGCAAAATTGGCAGCGCAGGACATGGCTGCAAAATAGTCCTGACCCTCAGGGCTCTGGATGGGCGCTGCGGCCAGCTGGCGGTCTGGAAGATTTAAATGGTATTTCTGCGCCGCTTTGCCCATTACTTTCAGGTAGTCATCGCAAATCTGGTAACCAAATCCGCGGGAACCGGTATGGACTAGCAACACAATCTGTCCTAAGAACAAGCCAAGTGCGGCTGCTTTTTGTTCATCGTAAATGCGTTCAACCACGTCAATTTCCAGGAAGTGATTACCGGAACCTAAAGTGCCCAACTGGTCCAGGCCGCGCTCCACAGCCCGTTGACTGACAACGGAAAAATCTGCGGAGGGCAGTTTCCCCTTCTCTTCGATTACTTCCAGGTCTTCTG
This sequence comes from Caldithrix sp., assembly GCF_056497305.1. NCBI lineage: Bacteria > Pseudomonadati > Calditrichota > Calditrichia > Calditrichales > Calditrichaceae > Caldithrix > Caldithrix sp. Next base: position 45,969 of record NZ_JBSMDE010000004.1, read on the forward strand.
GGCGCCCAAAGCCCTGTTCAATGACCCAATTCACACCTTCCTGGGCAACTTTTTTTAATTCGTTTTTAGACAGTTTTTTAATGGCGTGGGAGGCCCCAACTCCTGTGGGAATGGCTTTAAACAGTTCTTCCACCAGTTTTTGTAAACGCTTTTTTACCTCCTGATCGGTTAAATTGGTTCGGATCAATCGCATGCCACAATTGATATCGTAGCCAACGCCGCCTGGAGAAATGACCCCCTCGTTCCAGTCGGTAGCGGCCACACCACCAATGGGAAATCCATATCCCCAATGAATGTCGGGCATGGCCAGAGCATATTTTTCAACGCCTGGCAGGTGGGCCACATTGATGACCTGTTGCAGAGGCGCTTCTTCTTCCAATAAATCGGACATCATGGATTCTGAAGCATAAATCCGGCCCGGTTTTAACATACCTCCGAATGGTTCTATCTGGTAAAGGTTCTCTTCGATTTTTTTAATGGGGATTTTAGCTTTTGCCATGGGTAGCTCCTCACCTCAATGGGTCTGCACATTAAAAACGAGTGACCAGGTGTTTTAGTTTCCATTGGTCTGTTAAATGTCAAAAATAACGGTTACCTCGTAGCCTTTGTCCTGTTTAGCGATTTCTATTCCGTGGTAGGTCACCGCTTTTATTTCCATTAAATGGTTCAGCCCATTTTCCTTTAAAATGATCTGACCGCTTTCCATTAATAGAAGATAACGATGCCCTTTTGGTTCAATTTTTAGATAGTGTAAAGGAACAAATAGCCGATGATGAACCTGCAAATTGAAGTTGATTTCACTCAAAAACGAGACCAGCAAGTCTTCCAGAGTGGCTTCATTAATTCGAATTTGTTTTATTTCCTTTATGGGCGTAGAAAGGGTTGAAATGTTTTGAAAATTTTTTAAACTACCAAAAACGAGCGCGTAAAAACCGTGAAGGGCATTACTGAACAGTTCGTTCAGGTCGCGGCCAAAAATCTGTAAACCGATGTCCGCGGTGTGTTCAATCTCTTTAAAAGGAATCATTTTGTCCATGGTTTTCCCAGTTGTTCTAAATTATTAAGGAAAACGTGAAACTTGACGATCTTTAATAAGGTAAAAAAAAATAGAAGGAGAGACAACTGATGTTGAAAAGATTATTTGCCGTGCTTGGAGCGCTGCTTTTTTTAACTTACTCCTGTACTATTGAAAAACCCGATCCTCCCGTGTGGGACACGACCTGGAAAATTGAATTGCCAATCCAGAGTATTACATTAAAAAAATTGGTAAACGATTCCACTCTGTTGGCGGATACGACACAGGATGGGCAGGCCATCGTTCGTTTTAATATGAACGACAGTACGGATTGGCAAAAAGTGCAGGAATCAGACCTGACAGTCACACCTGAAAATGCCCATTTTGAAGCAAAAATTGGGCCCATTAAATTGCAGCAAAAGACCGAGGTAAAATCAACCGAAATCACTTTAAGTGAACTTCTGCCTCCACAACTAATCGCCAGAGACACCATCCCGCCCTATCCGGGTCGAACAGTTACTCCTGATCCTAAAGAGGTGACTTACGACTTTTTTGAAAGGGCGGTTATTAAAAAAGGCAAAATTTATCTCACCTTCCACAATGATCTGTTTATTAAAGTGGACGCCGGAATGAAAATTGATGTGTACAATAATGATAGCCCCAACCCCACCTTGATCACCTCAATCATTTTCAGTGATCCAATTGAACCTTACGCGGTTACGCAGAGCGATGTGGTTGATTTAAGTGGTCTAACTGTGAGCAACCATTTCTTACTGAAATACACCATTCCTATTGCCGGTTCTGACACCATTCAGGTGGTAACCGATGAACAAAAAAATGGCACAATTTATTCTATTCTTACCATCGAAGATATTGAGGTAAGTGAGGCAGACGCTAAGGTGCCTGAACAAAGTTTTGCCAAAGATCAGAGCATCGCCATGCCTCAGAATGAACATAAAATCATTATGGCTACGGTTAAAGAGGGACTATTGACTTTAAATATTCAAAATAATTTGCCATTATATTCGCATTCTATCATCACCCTACCCGAAATAATCAAAAATGGGCAACCCGAGCGCATCGAACTTGATTTGCAACCCAACGAAAATACCAGCCGACAAATTAATTTAGCCGGATTGCTCATTCAAAATTCAAATCAGCCTGGTCAGCCGCTGGATTCCATTCACGTGCACATTGAATCGACCGTTCATTCCAATGATCAGATTGTGACCATAAAAGAGACAGATCAAATTGCTGTAGATGTTGACTTTACTGATATTGTATTCCAGAGCATCACGGGAATTCTTGAGCCGGTGGTGGTTCAAATCGACCCGGATACCGTGGACAATAGCGATTTTTTTGAAAAAATCAATGGCAGTGGTTTGATCCTGGAAGATTTGCAGTTAAAATTCAGAATAGAGAATCAGATAGACATCCCGGTGCATCTGGTATTGAATCTAAAAGCCAGTAACAACACAGAAGAGAAGACCATGGTTGTTGATGAGTGGATTAAGGCTTCCAGCCAGGCTCCTTACACCGAAATTGTACTGGACAAAAATTATCAAACGCCCAATAGCATTATTGATCTGTTTTCTCTTTTGCCGGAAAAAATTGAATTCAGCGGCCAGGCCACTGTGGAAGGACAGGGAACGGTGGCCCTGGGGGAAGGCGTAAGGGCCCTCTTTTCGGTGGAGACGCCACTCTTTTTTAAACTGGAAAATCCGGTGACCTATGAGAGCAAGATAGACAGTATTCGGAGAGATGATATTGATCAGGATGTGAGAGATCGCCTGGCAAATGACTGGAATGACAGTGAATTCCGCTTGATCATCCGCAATGGAACGCCATTTGGCACGCAATTTACATTTGTTCTGGCGGAAGATTCATCCCAGGTCAATTCTACAACGATCAGCGACTCGAGTAAAAAGATTGTATTAGAGGCCAATATCCAATCGGGAACCATTGGGGCCGATGGCTATGTCAGCGCGCCAACGGAAAGCGAAGTGGGCATCAAACTAAATCAAAAACAGATGCAGCTCTTTCAAAAATCGCCTATTTATTTTAAACAAATGGCAAAACTATTGCCAACCGGTAAAACCAAAGTAAAGGTACGTACCAGTGATAAAATTGAACTGACTGGTTTTATTAAGATTAATTTTACAGTCAGGTTTTAACAAAAATGGAGTTCGTTATGAAAAAGATTGTTTTAACGTTCGTCATGGCCGCCAGTCTATTGGCTCAGGGATTTGATGGGGTGGCCCTCGGGCTTGGAGATAACTTTGCGGTCATTTCACGTGGCGTTCAGGCTGTTAATTACAACCCGGCCAATGTGGCCCTACCACGCGGCAATGTATTTGAGCTTAACCTGATCGGTCTCAATCTGGGATTGTTCAACAATAGTTTCAGCCTTAATGATTACAACTACTTTTTTGTTACAGATCAGGAAGAAAACCGCTGGTCTGAAAGTAAACAGAAAGAATTCTACGATATTATTCCCAATTCCGGTTGGAAAATTCATACCAATGTAGCTGCCAATGCCCTGGGCTTTGCTTTTAATAATTTTGCCCTTGCTGTGCAGCCGATGGTTATGGGCCAATTAATCCCATTCGAAGACAAAACTCCATTGGAATTAGCATTCTTTGGCGATACCTACAGCAGAGAGTACCATAGAACCATCAACAATTTTGTCAGCGGTTCTGCCTTTGGCGGTGTGAAGGTCGCTCTGGCTTATGGATACCCATTTTTGCAGATTAAAAAATATTTGCCGGATTTTTCTTATCTGGCTGTGGGCATCGGCATCAACTATTACATCTCTATGGCCGTGTCCGAAATTGAGCAATCGGATATAACCATTAACCGTACCCAGTACGATGAATACGAAATCAATGAGTCGACCTTAAATATCAGAGCACGTCAGGCTGTTTCGGATGGGGGAAGCCCGGTTGCCAAAGGGCGTGGAATTAATCTGGGCCTATCGACCCGTTTTAAAAAGGACTGGTACTTTGGCCTCAGTTTTATTGATCTGTTTGGTTCCATGGATGTGAGCAGCAATGCCGAGCAGTTCATGTTAACAAGCTATCACCGTTTTAAAATTTACCATGATACCGATCTGGACCCTGTATCGGAAGAATCGACGGTAGACACAACAGAGGCAATGGATGGTTTTTCCATGGATCTGCCTACAGTCATGCGTCTGGGAGCGGCCTACCAATTCAAAAAGAATTTGACTTTTACAGCCGAATACGTCCAGGGCCTGGATCGGGCTTTTGGGAATGCAACTACACCACGCTTTGGGGCGGGAGTCTATTACCGGCCCCTCTGTTGGCTGCCCCTTCGCGGAGGCTTTTCCGTTGGCGGGAACAGCGGCTTTTTACTGGCCGCCGGCAGTGGTATTGATCTTAAATATTTTACCTTTGATTTTTCCATGGCCATGAAAAATGCCCTGTGGCCAACCCACTCGGAAGGCTTGTTTATGGCATTTAGTGTCATGCTCAAATTGTAATCCATAGTGGATCAAGTATAGTTTACCATTGCACTTGATGAGACATGCCTGTTTTGGGATTCATGAGTTCCAAAATGGGCATGATTTTTTTTAGGGCAGAAAAAAACGCTTGTAGGATTGTGTACGGCAACCTTAGCTGCCGGATGTTCTTTTTTGTGCTTCCCATGTAAAGGCGTCTACGGAATTTAAAAAGAGGTGAACATTTTGGCCAAATTTATGACTGAAGAAGGTCGGGTGGTGCCTGCTGTTAGCGCAGAACAGATGCGGGAAATTGATCGCATTGCCACAGAGCTGACCGGGCCGTCCCTTTTGCAGATGATGGAGCATGCCGGAAGGAACCTGGCTCTTACGGCCATGGAAGCCTTGCCCCAAACCTGGCGGCAGGCGACCTATTTAATTTTGGCCGGCGGAGGAGGCAATGGCGGTGGCGCCATTTGCGCGGCCAGGCATTTACGCAATCGTGGATTGAATGTGCTGGTTTACCTGGGCCACAAACGATCTTTGAGCGCAGCCGCTGAACATCAGTTAAAAATTTTCAAAGCTGCAAAAGGTCAAATCGTCGACAGGCAGGCCCTGGAGCACCTTCATGCCGATGTGATCATGGATGGACTCATTGGCTATAGTTTGCGCGGAGCGCCCGAAGGCGAGACGGCCATGGTTATTGATTGGGCCAATCAGCAGCAGGCCTTTAAATTGGCACTGGACATCCCTTCCGGTGTTGATGCTACCAGCGGCCTGGCGCCGGGCCGGTTTTTTAAAGCCCACCTCACTCTGACGCTGGCCATACCCAAGCACGGTTTACACAATGCTTCCTGCGGGCAGCTCATTTTAGCGGACATTGGTATTCCGGAACAATGTTTTGAACTTGCAAAAGTTCCCTTTGAACCTGAAATCTGGGGCCAGCGGTTTCGTATTAATATTTTGCGCCAGAGCTGAGTTCAGGTTTTCCAGTAGATTTTGTTTTTAGACAAAACGTACACGCCAAAAGCCACAGTAACGGTGTAAAGCGCACCTTTCCCAAAACCAAGCCAGGGCGAGAATGACGTCCATTGATCCAACAAAGCAGCCAGGCCGCTTAAAGAGAGAATAGGCCATAAGAAATTGGCAAAGCCCACGTAGGCCACCATGGGGTTTTGCCCATTGCCGGCCAGCCACTTTAGCCAGAATGGTCGTTTGAATACCGATTCCAGAATGGTGAAGGCCGTCAACAGAAAAATGGAAAACCCGGCGCTTACCAGGTAGTAACTCATGGTCGGATGATCCTTTTTGATCCCCCCTTCGTATGGTTCAAAAACTATACCAACCACTATCCAGTAGCAGCCCCATAGAAAGATCTGTTTAAGAAAGTTCTCCGTGGGCGTCTGGCTGTTTCTTAACAGCAACCAGGCGCTTAATAGCAGGATCAAGGTGCCCAGATGGTTAATCAGAAGACATCGGCATTGCAGACCGATTAAATTCAACAGTAAAATCGCAAGCATGAGCAGGGCCACGCTTATTTGTTTCCAGTAGGGCCAGCGAAAGGCCGGTGTGGGTGAGGACTTGAGTCTTTTTTGCCAGACCAGCAAAGCTTCGCCAATGATGGTTCCAGGAATGACTAAAAATAAATACTGGTGGTAGTAAAGCGAATACAACCAGGGCAGCGGACGAAACTCCCACAGCCAGTGAATCCAGCCCGGCTCTGTGTGTGCCAGTCGGATGCCCAACAAAATGCCTAATATGCCCAGCCGGGCAAGTAAACGGTTTCGTGTTAAAAGCCAGATTAATGAGCCCGAAAAGTAAACATTGGTCAAGACAATAAGGATGATGTCCGAGCGGTAAAGAGAAAAACCGGAACCATCAGGATAACGCAGGCTGACTAACAGGCCCTCTGCCAGCAGCCAGACAATAATTTTAAAAATTAAACGAAGGCGGAAAGGCCAGCGTTCTGGTAGTTTGACAAAAAGAGCAAACAGGATGATAAAACCGGCCAGGCTCAGCAGCCAGGCCCTTGTGGAGAGGTGCGGATCGATGATGTGGGGGCGCACGTGAAAGAGAAAAATGGCAAAAAAAGCGAGTAAGACGGTTCGTTCGACAATGTGCAACAAGACCTTTGGAACAGAGTGTTGTTGTAAGCGGCGCCCTAAAGCCAGAGGAATGGCCGCTCCCAGGCAAAATAGAAAGAGCGGGAAGACCAGGTCTACCCAGGTAAAACCGGGCAGGTTGGGGTTAAAGGTTCGATCCGGCGGCGGGAGTTGCGCGTGGTACATCCAGGCCGGTAAACCGGTGTAAGGAATAGTGCCTGCTAAAACCATGGACAGAATGGCAAAGCCTCGCAAGGCGTCCAAATTCAGGGCGCGCTCTGTTGTGTTGGTCATTGTTTTCGGGCTCCAATGAGTACCACTGCTTCGTCCGGCGGCAGACGCTTTAACTCCACATCGACCAGCGCTGCAATCTGACTGGCCTCCACCAATCCGGAAAAATCAATGATGCGCGCTGAAACCAGTAAAAAGAGATCCGGAAGTAATGGGCCGGCATCGCCAAAAGTGGTTAAGGCTTCCAGCAGCGCATTGATTCGGGCTCGAACGCCCTCAACCCGCGTTTGAACAATCTGGCAATCGTTCAATTGCAAGCGCACCACGCCTTCGCGATCCAGTACGCGCACGGTCTGGTAACTGTGTTTGATCAGCCCGAAAAGACGCTTTTGAGTTCGAATGGCGCTAAAAGTTAGGAGTTGCGAGGTCTTAGCCTGCAAGGTAACTTCTTCTTTAGGACAATGTAAAAGTTGGGCGGCCAGCTCGCGCAGCTCTTCGTCCGATTTGGGTTGTAACCGCAGATCGCGCATGCGCAGTTCTCCGGAACCAGTGGCAATGGCGATCAAACGTTTGTTGCGCGCATCCACTTCCACACTAACTTCAATGCTTTCCGGAATAGCTCCCATGGCCTGGACGCTCTCCACTGCTTCCTGGCGGATGGACAGAATATCGGCCTCGGTAGGATGGATTACCGTGCGTTCAACGGTATCGCGGATGATGCCCAGCGCTGCTCCGATAGCCGACAGAACTTCGGTATTTTTGGCAATGGAGAAGGGCAGCTTAAGATGTTCTGCGGTAAAGGGAACGATTGCGGGCGCGCCTCCTCCACCTCCCGCCAGGCGGATGAGGTCCCGATCCAGTTTGTATTCGCGCATTAGTTGGCGGATGGTCGGTTTAATTTTTTCGGCTGCAATGATCAGAATCTGGCGGGCAATGTTTTCTGCGGATTGCCCGAGTTTTTGCGCAAAGACCTTAAAAAAAGTGTTTAAGGCTTTGAAATTGGCCGTCCCGTGGTCGATCTCTTTAACCAGCCCCAGAAAATTTGCCGCGCCGGTGGGCGTAATGACGTAACGCTTTTGAGTATGGGGCGGTTTGATGTAAAAATAGTCCTGCGGATCCCCGGGCAGGGGCTGAAAGTGGACGATTTCAAATTCTTCAAATGATTCATTTTCAGCAAACGAGACGTAATGTAAGTTGGCGATGTGCGCGCTGCGCGGGCCTACATCGATAATGCGTTTTGCGGAAAGACGGGGCATGGAGCCGCCGGCGATGCCCAGGGTGCGCACATCCAGTGTTTTAATGTACAAACGATGTCCGCCGACACTGGCTGTTTTGACCTGCGGTTTGCCGTGCTTGATGATTGAGATATCGGTAGAAGTTCCGCCCACTTCGATAAAGATTCCGTCGGAAATTTTGACGTACATCAAGGCGGCGGCCACGCCTGCAGCCGGTCCGGAAAGCATGGTTAAAATGGGGCGCTTGCGCATCTCGTTGATGTCCATAATTCCGCCGTCGGAGCGCATGATCATTAAGGGCGCGGTGATGCCACTCTGGCGTACCGCTTCTTCGGTGAGCTGCGCTGTTTCCAGCATTTTGGGCAGCATGCCGGCGTTGATGGCCGCGGTGCGCGTTCGAATGCGCAGACCGTACAATTTGGTCAGTTCGCTGGCCGCCGTGGCCAGGTAGCCCAGTTGTTGGGCAAGCTCTTTGACCCTTAATTCATTCTGTGGATGGTCCACGCCAAAAGCCTCGCTGGCCACAATAACCTGCGCTCCCTGGTCAATGAGCTCCTGTATTGTCTTTTGGATTATTTCACTGGACGGGGGTTGATCTGTATTTAAGAAACGGTAGAAGGTTTGCAAATATTTGCCTGGCGCCAGTTCAAGATTTTTTAGCCGCGTTTCGCGCCGGGCCAGCCGGGCCTGCAGGCCCTTGCCCATGCCAATAATGCCCACCGGGGCCAGGTCGCCTTCCAGTAAAGCATTGGTGGCCTGGGTGGTGGAATGGGCGATCAAAACCACCTCAGCTGGATGCACCTGCGCTGTTTGGAGCACACGTTGCAGCGAATCGATGACGCCTTTGGCCACGCCTTCTTTGGCCCGGTGCGTGGTGGGCACACAGGCTTTGCCCAAAAGCCGGTAATCCGAAATATCGATGGCCACGGCGTGTGTAAAAGTGCCGCCCACGTCAATTCCGATTTTTATCTTGCGCCGAGTCTGATTCTCTGTCATGTTCCATTTCGCCTTAATAAAACATCATTGCCGAAAGGATTAAGCCCACAAAAGCGACAGCCCAGGTGTAGGGCAGGGTATTCCAGAGGATTTTCTGCACGTCCACTTTCAGCTCATTGGCCAGCCACACATTGTGCGTGTTTGTGGGATCGCTAATGCCCTGCACCTGGCCTACTGCCATTAATAGTCCCATTACCGCTCCGGGATTAAGGCCGCTGGCCAGAAAGACAGCCGCCAGTCCATAGCCCATGCCCCACACGTTCAGCGGGCCACGGTACAAAGCCAAAGGCGCGGCCAGCCCAAAGAGCAGAACGTAAACAAAACCGCTGGCAGGAACCAATTTACTGATGAAAGGCTGCAAAAGGCGCAGTACTGGCCAGGGATCGGTACTAAAACCAGCTGGCCCCATAATGGCGTTCAGCAGCATGCCAATGCCCAGCATCAGCACCACGGCGGGCATAACCACCGCTCCGCCTTCTAACAGCGCACCGATGAATGTGTTTAGATGGCCTTTTCGGTAAGTGGCAAAATAGCAAAAAATCAATCCGCAAATAAAGGCCGCAATAAAATTCATCTCGAACAATAAAATCAATAACAGGGGCAGGATAGGACTGAGGTAAGCTGTCCAGAATATGGCCGGTTCCTGGTTGGCCCGTTTTCTGTTAAAAGCAAATTGAATGGAAAACAGAAAAGAAAGGAGCAAAAACCCGGCCACAATCCATTTAAAAAGATGAAAGATTTGCCCTGAAATGCCATGGAGTAAAAATTTTTGCTGCTCCGGAAGAAACCGGTACGCTGTAAAGAAAAGAATCAACAGAATTAAAGTCAAAACGCTGTTTCGGACGATCTTTTTTAAAGGCAAATTTTGTCCGCTACGATACAGTTCAATGGTGATGTAAGCCATGGCCATAATGAAGGTAACCAGGAACATCAGCAAAGCAAAAGGCCGAATCTGCTCTACCGTCAGGTTCATCACATCGATGTACACGGCCCAGTTACCGACGTTTAAAATGCCACCCATGGAAAGACCGATCAGAAAGATGCTGGCTACGGTAAGGGGGCGCAGACCAATAGCCGACAGGATGGGCAGTACAATGGTGGCTACCATGATGATAGCGCCCAATCCGCCTAAAGTGGTAAAAAGGGCGGTGATTAAAACGAGCATGAGTAGCGAAATACCCCAGGGACTGTCTCCGGCCAGCTCTGCACCATACTTGATCAGATTATGGGCCACGCCGGTCTTTTGTAAAAACACGCTGAGCATGCTACCAAACAGGACAATGGTGTACGCATTATGCAGTCGTAATGCGCCTTGCCCGATGACCAGTTGTAAAATATGGTTTAAGGAAACGCCGCTTACCAGGGGAATGAAAAAGGCCATGAGGGGTAGGGCAAGGAGCGCCGGAATTCTCCTGAAAAACATGGCGCCCGCCATGAAAACAAAAATGACGATGATGGTTACAATTTGAAGCAGTTCCATGAAACCAAAAAACTCAATGATTAACTTTATTTTTTTTCAAAAAACACGTATATTTACCATGTATTTGGTAATGTAAGTTAACTAACTTTAAAATACATTGCACAAAATTTTTTCCCATTTTCCGACGTTAAAGAGCAGGGTTTCATAAAATGTTCAAAAAAGCAGATACGCAATTAATTAAACTTTTGAACGAGATTCAAATTCTCAATCTTATTCGTGAAGAGGGTCCCATTTCGCGCATTGAGGTGGCGCGCCGCGTACAGATGTCCAAAGTGGCTGTGTTTGATATCATCAACCGCCTGATTGACGCCGGGTTTGTACTCGATATTGGCAAAGGAGAGTCTACCAGCAGAGGCGGTAAAAGGCCGTCGCTGGTAAAACTCAATCCGGAGCAACACTATGTCATTGGCGTTGCTTTTAAACGACGGGAAGTTCAGATCGCGTTGGCCAATATCGAAGCCGAAATAGTCAATACGGTGCGTTTCAAAATGGCCGTGGGCAGCCCGCCGGAAAAAGTCTTGAAAAAAGTGTTTGACAAAATTGCTGGTTTGCTGGAAAGCGCAGGTGTTGACAGACAGCAAATCATTTCCATAGGAATTGGCATTCCGGGATTGATTGATTACCAGAAAGGAGAGTTGAGTTTTGCCGATACTCTGCGCGGTTGGGCCGGCTTTCCCCTGGTAGATAGGTTCACCCAGGAATTTAAGGTGCCGGTTTTTATTGAAAATGATGTGAATGTTGTCGCTCTGGCTGAAAGTATTTTAGGGGCAGGCAAAGAAAATTCAAATATTGGTTGTGTGTGGATCGGCGAAGGCATTGGCGCTGGGCTGGTTATTAATAATCAGTTGATTCAAGGCTACAGCGGCGGCGCCGGAGAATTGGGCTATTTAGAATTGGAACGCTTTTGCGAACCGGTAAATCGGCTGCCCCATTTGTACCATGGGCAGAAGTATTTTGGAGATATTTTATCCGAAGCCTACCTGGAAGAGGTGATTATCAAAAAATTGGCCGGCAAATACGATTTAAAACGCATGAACCTGGAACGCATCCTGAAATCAAAACTCTTTTTTGAGGAGATTAAGGAGATTCTTGATGAATTTGCCTATTTACTGGCCCTGGCCTGCTCGACTCTTAATAAAATAATCAATCCCGAATTACTGATCCTTTGCGGAAAGGTGATCGATAGTAGCCCGTATCTCTTTGAACAGGTCATGCATAATATTCAACTAAGAGTTCATGATGTGCCCTTTTTGAAAACAAAGATTGTGAAAGGGGCGCTGGGAAATAAAGCCAGCATTCAGGGAACCATTGCCCTGGCCCTTCAAGTGATTTTTGAATCGCGAACCGCAGTAACCAAGCAAAAATTTTGAATGTAACGGCAAACATTGATTAGAAACGGAAGGCCCTCTAACTTTTTGCACATGTGATCATATTTTTTTGCAGAAGGAGTAATCATGCGTAGAACTTTTCTATTTTTAGCACTGATCGTCATCCTCTCCGGTTGTGTCAATTCCGGTTTGTTTTTAAGCGCTAACCAGACGGTTGTGGAATTGAGTGACAGCAACTTTAGCCTTGTGGCTACGGACGTCACTGGAGAAGCCACGGCATCTTATTTAATCGGCTTTGCCTCTTGACCCAGGCGCTCTCTTTAATCAAAATTTCAGGAACAGATGCTCTGTACCAGGAAGCGTTAAAAAATCTCTGGAAAAATGTTGAAAAAGAATTTGGGAAAGATTTGAAAGGGCAGAGACTGGCCCTGATCAATATTCGGTACGACACACAAATTGCAAACTTTTTGCTGTTCAATAAAATCAAGTTGGTTGTCCGCGCCGATGTCGTTCAGTTTCCTTGATTCAACGGCGGGCTCATTCAGCGATTGAGCCCGCCTTCCCCTGATGACTCGCCTGAAAATTACCCGATCTGATGCATCTGCTGATAGGGGGTAACCTCATTTATTTTGACTCTTTTCTTCCCTGAGCATTGACCAAAATGCTACAATCCACAAAAAGGTCAATCGAGCTGTTGAATCGTATTGGTTTTTTGCTTATTAATAATCAGTTGATTAAGGCAGGGAGTACAAGCGCATGAAACTAACGGTCCTGGATATTTTGATCATCGTGGGCTATCTGGTCATTGTGGTGGGCATCGGATTTTTTGTAATGCGTAAAGCGGGTAAAAATATTAAGGCCTATTTTTTAGGCGACAATACCATGCCCTGGTGGATGTTAGGCGTGGCCAATGCCTCTTCCATGTTTGATATTACCGGCACCATGTGGAGTGTGTACATTTTGTTTGTCTATGGATTGAAAGGCGTCTGGTTGCCCTGGATGTGGCCGGTCTTTAACCAGATTTTTTTAATGATCTATTTGGCGATCTGGATTCGGCGTTCCAATGTCATAACCGGAGCAGAGTGGATTGTTACGCGTTTTGGCAAGGCTAAAGGCGCTGAGCTTTCCCGCCTGAGTGTGGTCATTTTTGCCTTAATCAGCGTGATCGGCTTTTTAAGTTACGCTTTTAAAGGCATTGGGAAATTTGCTGCCGTGTTTTTGCCCTGGCACCTGTCGCCTGATGCCTATGCCATTATCTTGATGAGTATTACGACCATTTACGTCATCACAGGGGGAATGTACAGCGTGGTTTTAACCGATCTGCTGCAGTTCACGATGATGACTCTGGCCGCCATCTTTATCGGCATTATTGCCATGGATAAGGTCAATCCGGCCCAGGTAGCGGCCCTGGTGCCGCAGGGCTGGCACGATTTCTTTTTCGGCTGGAAACTCAATCTGGACTGGGGACAGATTCTGCCGGCTGTTAATCAACGCATCGCTCTGGATGGTTGGAATCTGTTTACCATTGTCATCATGATGATGCTTTTTAAGGGGATTCTGGTCAGCATGGCCGGACCGGCGCCAGGCTACGACATGCAGCGCGTCCTGGCTACACGCTCGCCCAGAGAGTCGGCCTTGATGAGCGGGATTGTCTCAGTCTGTCTGGCTCCGCGCTGGATCATGATTACCGGTATCACCCTGCTGGCCATTGTCTTCTTCATGCCTCAATTACAGGCCATGGGACCGAATATGGATTTTGAAATGATTTTACCCTATGTGGTCAATAATTTTATTCCAAACGGTTTGTTGGGCTTGTTGTTAGCCGGATTGTTAGCGGCCTTTATGTCCACCTTTGATGCCACGGTCAATTCCGGCGCCTCCTACGTGGTTAATGATATTTACAAAAAATACATCAATCCCGGAGGCAGTGATAAGCAATTTGTGCGTATGAGCTATTTGGCCTCCATCGGGATTGTAGTGGTGGGCATTGTTGCCGGACTTTACGCAGAAAATATCAACACGGCCATGCAGTTTATCGTTTCCGGATTGTATGGCGGCTACACGGCGCCCAATTTTTTGAAATGGTACTGGTGGCGCTTTAACGGCTACGGCTATTTCTGGGGTATGATTTCCGGTATTGCAGCGGCTCTCATTTTGCCCATCATTTTTCCGGGTACCAGCGCTTTGTTTTTCTTTCCCTTCATCTTTCTCTTTTCCCTGGCTGTCTCGGTGATTAGTAGCTATTTAACGCCGGCCGATGATGAAGCGGTTTTGAAAGCGTTTTACAAATCCGTACGTCCCTGGGGCTGGTGGAAGCCCATCCATCAGAAGGTCGTGCACGAAGATCCGCAATTTCAGGAAAATAAGAACTTTAAAAGAGACATGGTCAATGTGGCTGTGGGGATTGTCTGGCAGCTGACTCTGGTTCTGGTACCCGTGTACCTGGTCATGAAACAAATGAATGAACTGGCGCTCTCAGCTTTGATTCTGATAGGAACCTCCATCTTCTTAAAATTCAACTGGTACAACAGATTGGAAAAGAGTTAAGCAGCGGCTCAATTGTCTTCAAAAGTACTTAAATTTAAACCGAATGCCCATGAATAGGGTCCTCTAAACCGAAGACGCCATGGATCGTTATTTCGAATTGCGTCTGGAGAAAGCGGAGAATTCTTATGGTCAGGTATCTCCCTTCCCCAAAGGTGTCATTCCGGCCGAGCACAAGCGAAAGCCGGAATCTCTTTCATGATTGAAGAGATTCCTCTCACGAGTCCTCACCACCTGGCTCCCTCTTCCCAAAAAGCAATCGAGGGGAAAAACGATGTCGAAAGAAAGTTGTTGTCAATACCGGTAAAGCCTTGTTAAATGCTTAATTTTTAGCTCGTGCAATTTCCCTGCACAGTGTAAGGGATTCTGATCGCGATAAATCGGGATTCAGAATGACACGTCGGCACGGGCCTTCACCGGCTGGGCACCACTTGCCCCTTTACAAAATAATTCGTAATTCGTAATTTTAATTAAAATGCTTTTTTTTTGCTCTTTAAATCCCCGCGAAAATGTTTTGGTTGTGGCCTGGCTGCCTTAGAGCGAACTCAAGATTTTTTTCTGTTTGTTCGAAAATAGATAGAAATCAGTTGCAGGAAGACCAGGCGTAAGTTTTGGGAAGAGGAGCGAGACATGAACAAAATCATCTATTCCCTGCTGTTGTGTGCAGTTATTGGAACGGCATCTGCCCAGGAAATTTCAATGCAGTCCTCCCGATTGCATTCCATTCCTGCACTGCCGGACAGCATGACATTTGAAGAGTTCGGAATGCTGAACAGAGAACTAACCTGGAAGCGTATGATGATCGCGGTTTTTGTGCCGGGGTATGTGCATTATTATGCCCGACACAATAAATTGGCTTACGGTATTAGCGGTCTGCGCTCTATGGGCGTTTTATTAAGCGCGGCCGGCATTTACCGCGAATGGAACGTTACGAAGCAGCTTACCCTGGATGTCCTCAAAAAGATGGATGACAATTTTTTCCTGTTTATGGCCGGTTTTATTTTAAACGCAGCCGGTTATGCCTTTGATATTGCCCATGGCGACTGGCTGATTGAACAGGAGCGGATGAAAATCCAATTTAAATATCGGAAACTGGCAGGCCCCGCTTCAGCGGGGATTTTCGATCATTTGCTGCCGACTTTATCTTTGAATTTAAGATTGAATTTTTAGCCTCTCCGGACATTTTTTGGCCTTAAAAAAAAGTGTAGGTCAGCCCCACTGCCAGCACTTCCTGCAATTGGCGTTTTTTGCTGATGTCCCGATCGTAGAACAGTTTAACGTTGAAGTTGACCGAAATATATTTGGTGATTTTTGAGGCCAACAGATTGTCCCAATTAACATCAATTTCATTGAAACGTTTCAGATTGGAGAACAGCTCCATTTTGCCGGTGTATAGAATGTTTTCCGCTATTTTAAAAGAGAGATCGGTAACGGAGTTTGCTCCGTATTCAATTCGCGTCTTTTTGCCCTGTCCGTAACGATCGGCAAACTTACTGGTAATGGTTTCTTTGAAGGCCGCACCCAGTCGCGTTTTGATGTGGGTGTTGGGTTGGTAGCCCAGGCCCAGAGTCTGGGTAAAATAGCCCGGGTCCATGAATTCAGAAATAACCACCGCGCCCTGGTCTGTGTATTCGTAGCCTCTGGTAAATTGGGTCAGGCCACTGATTGAAACAAAGGGATTGACATAGATGCCCATCTTGTAAGTGTAAACGCTTTCCAGCCGAATCTCATCGGTTGATTTTTTGGAAGCAGCGTCACCTACTTTGGTTTTACCATAAGCAATTTTAATGGTATTCGCCCATTCGTATTTTTCTTGATTGTTGACGAATTTACCATTAAGGTTCAATTGCCAGGCCCAGGCGTTTTCGCCGCCCTGTTGCCAGTTGTCAAAGGTGTTTTGCGTAAAATTAAGATTGCCGGCCAGCTCTTTTTGCCAGCCTGTTTTAGGCTTTTCCTGTGAAAAAACGAGTGTAATTAATAACAGTGTTAAAAGAATGTAACGCATAGCATTCCTCCTCCTACTTTAATAGATGATTGAATTCCAGCTAATAACGATTCGTTAACCGTGCTTTATTCCCTGATTTATGATAGCGAAAAGGCTACCCGAAATTTGGAGATCAAGAATTCAATGTAATGGGCTCAGTTTGTACAGAGAAAAAGCGTTTTGTTATCGCTGTACTAAACAGGGATAAACACGGTCGTTTTGCTCAAGCCGGTTTTACAATATGATTTATTTAAATTTCTGCACAATGAACGGTAGTTGTCTTTTCCCCAAATAGATGGACTCATGCCTGAGGAGCCAGACACCGCAAGCCACTTTGTTTTGGGGAAAACGACAGATCTTTTTTACCGTCGGAACTGGCTAAGAATACCAGACATTGTGATTCTGCAGCCTATTTCAATTTTTTTTCGATACGCGCCCAGCTGTCGCGCAGGGTTACCGTGCGGTTAAAAACCGGATGTTCAGGCGAATGATCTTTGATGTCGGCGCAAAAATAGCCCTGTCGTAAAAACTGAAAGCGTTCGCCAGGACTGGCATTTTTTAAATCTGGTTCGGCAAGGGCGTTGGCAATCACTTTCAAAGAGTCGGGATTAATGTTGGCCGTAAAATCCTGTCCTTCTTCCACGTCCTCCGGGTCTTCCTTTAAAAAGAGCTGTTCATACAGGCGCACTTCAACGGGAATGGCGTGCCTGGCGGAAACCCAGTGTAGCGTGCCTTTTACCTTACGCCCGTCCTGCGTCCAGCCGCCACGCGACTGGGGATCGTAAGTACAGCGCAGTTCTACAATATTGCCCTCTTTGTCTTTGATGATCTGCTGGCAGGTGATGTAATAGGCATGTTTAAGGCGAACTTCTTTGCCCGGCGCCAGGCGGAACCATTTTTTGGGCGCTTCTTCGCGAAAATCCTGGCGTTCGATGTAAATGACTCTGGAGAAGGGGATTTTGCGCGTGCCAGCACTGGCATCTTCCGGATTGTTTTCGGCTTCCAGTTCTTCAACCAGATCATCCGGATAATTGTCAATGATCACCTTCAAAGGGTCCAGGACGACCATGCGTCTTTGGGCGCGTTTATTTAGATCGTCCCGAGCACAATGTTCCAGCAGGGCAAAATCGACCACGCTATTGGCTTTGGCCACACCAATGCGATCGGCAAAATCCCGAATGGCTTCGGGCGTGTAACCGCGCCGACGCAGTCCAGAAATGGTGGGCATGCGCGGATCATCCCAGCCGCTTACGTAACCTTCCTGCACCAGGCGCAGTAGCTTACGTTTACTCATCACCGTGTATGTTAAATTCAATCGGGCAAACTCGATTTGCCGCGGATGGAACACCCCTAACTGATCCAGAAACCAGTCGTAAAGCGGGCGATGGTCTTCGAACTCCAGGGTACAAATGGAATGCGTGATGCCTTCAATAGAATCTTCCAGCCCGTGCGCCCAGTCGTACATAGGATAAATGCACCATTTGTCGCCGGTACGCGGATGGCTGGCGTGAATAATGCGGTACATCACCGGATCACGCATGTTCAGGTTGCCGGACTGCATGTCGATTTTAGCGCGCAGCACTTTTTCACCGTCTTTAAATTCGCCTTTGCGCATGCGTTCGAATAGATCCAGATTTTCTTCCACGCTGCGATTGCGGTAAGGGCTCTCTTTACCCGGTTTGGTAAGAGTTCCGCGATATTCTTTGATCTCTTCTGCGGAAAGATCATCCACATAGGCCTTGCCCATTTTGATGAGCTGGACCGCGTAGTCGTACATTTTTTCAAAATAATCGGAGGCAAAAAACAGGCGGTCTTGCCAGTCAAAGCCCAGCCAGCGCACATCTTCAATGATGGCGTCGATATATTCCTGATCTTCTTTTAAGGGATTGGTGTCGTCAAAACGCAAATTACATTTACCGCTGTATTCCTCAGCCAGGCCAAAATTCAGGCAAATGGATTTGGCATGCCCAATGTGCAGGTAGCCATTTGGTTCAGGCGGGAAACGCGTGTGTACGCGGTCGAAGCGCCCACTGGCCAGGTCTTCATCGATGATCTGTTTAATGAAATTGGTCGGTTTTTTGTTGTTTGCTTCAGACATGCTTTTGCTTCCTCTTCCGTAACCTTGTTTTTTTAATCGGTTAAGTTAAAAATTTTGCGAATAAAGACAAAATAAAAGTTAGGCGGAGACATTAACCGCTCTTTTCCCTCCTGGGAGGGCACACCCTTAGTTCCCCTCCTGGGAGGGGTTGGGGGTGGGTTATCTTTTCAAAAGAAAAAAGAAAAAAGAAAAAGATTAAAGATTGAAGATTAAAGAAGGGAAGTGAGTACAATGGGGGGAGGCATGGGAAGATGGGCATTGGTGGATTAAATGAACGAAGCGAACAACAAATTCAGCAGAAAAAGCGCATCAACTCAATAGATAAAAGGGATAAGTTTCTTAGTGCGTTGTCTGTAATCTTCATAAGCCTGACCAAACGCATTTACCAGGGCCTGTTCTTCAACCTTAATCCGGTAGGAAAAAGCCAGAAAAATGGGCACAAAAATAATCAGCAACGAAAACCAGCTGTTAAAAGCCAGTCCCAATCCTGAAAAGGAGAGTAAACTTCCCAGATACGACGGATGGCGGACAATTCCGTAAATTCCGGTGGAAACGATCTGATGATCATTCAGGATTTGCACATTGCTGGTAAAGTAGCGACGCAGGGTTAATATAGCCAGCCAACGCACAATGATTCCGGCGGCTATTAAAAAGGTTCCCAGTCCCAGGCTTAACCTGCCAGAAAAGGGTAGTTGACCAACCCCCTGAAAACCTACAAAAACACCGGCTGAAACAGAGATAATGATTGTTGTCCAGATAAGCCTCAAACTCTTGCGATCTCGGTCTTTGGCCTCAGATTTTCGATAGGTCAGACGACCGAGCAAAATTTCGCTTAAAATCCAGATCAGACAAACGGCCTGAAAAAAATTGAACAATGGCATGATTGTTTACCTCCTTGGATTTGAATATAAGCAAAAATTCTCATAGATTTCTACGGCATTTGAACGTAAAGGTTACAAATCGGTTTTCATTAAAAAGGAAGAAAATGAAAAAGAAAACAGTTATTACCTATGGCACATTTGACTTATTCCATGTGGGCCACCTGCGTTTGTTGAAACGAGCCAGGGAAATAGGCGATTACCTGATCGTCGGTGTTTCAACCGATCAATTTAATGCGCTAAAAGGAAAGAAGACCATTATCCCCTATGAACAGCGGGCTGAAATTGTTCAAAGCATTCGTTACGTCGATCAGGTGATTCCGGAGGAGCGCTGGGAACAAAAAGCGCAGGACATCCGGCAATATGGCGTGGATGTACTGGTCATGGGAGAAGACTGGCAGGGAAAATTTGATGATTTGCAGGAATTGTGCCAGGTCGTTTATCTGCCACGTACAAGAGGGGTCTCTTCCACACAACTAAAGAATTCGCTGAAGAGTTTACTGGATATTTCGCCCGGCAAACTGCGGGAGGCGATTGAAGTATTGCAACAAATTCTGAAAGACCTGGAATAATGCTCAAAAAACTATTTAAATCACACAAAGTAAGAGCCATCCTCCTGTATCCGCTCTATTGGATGTCCCATTTTATCCGGCGCGATGCGAATCTCTGGTTATTTGGTCCTATGAATCATGCTTTTTTGGACAATGCCAAATATCTCTTTTTACACGTCCGCCAACACCATCCGGAGATCAAAGCCTTTTTTGTCAGCGAAAAGGCGGAGTTGATTCAGCAATTGAAAACCCTCCATTTGCCCGTGCTGAATAAATGGAGTTTCAAAGCCTTTTACTACGGTTTAAAAGCTAAATGCTACCTGATCAGCGCCTACATTGACGACATTAATTTCTGGACATCTGGCGGAGCGCTTATTTTTAATCTATGGCATGGCATCCCTCTAAAAAAGATTGAATTCGATATCAGCAGAGGACCGCTGGCCAAACGCTATCAACAAAAAGATTGGTACACACGCCTCTTTAAGCCCTATTTCTACAAACGGCCCGATTTTGTTCTCTCAACCTCAGATGAGGTGAGCCACCTGTTCTCATCGGCTTTTCGCATTACGGCAGAGCAGTGTCCGGCTCTGGGCTATCCGCGAACCGATATCTTTTTTAAAGATAAAGAGGTCATCCGCCGGCATGTTGAACAGTTTGAACCGATGGCATTACAGGAATTGCTAAATCAGAGCAGCTCTTTTGAACGCGTTATGCTTTACATGCCCACCTGGCGCGACGATCGTTCGAATTTTATTCAAAAAGCATTCCCTAACGTTGTTCAACTCAATCGCCTGTTGCAGGAAAAAAAGACCTTACTGCTCCTTAAACTACATCCCAACGACAGCAGCTTAAAGACTTTTAAAGACCTGAGCCATCTTAAAACATTACCGGCAAAGATCGATGTTTACCCCTTTTTGCCCTTTACCGATGCACTGATCACGGACTATTCTTCCATCTACTTTGATTACCTGCTGCTTAAAAAACCGATCGTTTTTTATCCGTTCGATCTGGACGACTATGTGTGTAAAAGGGAAATGTATTTTGAATATCAGGACGTGGTCCCTGGACCTGTGGTCAGAACCTTTGATGATTTGTTAGACATTTTGTCCCATATTGAACAACTCAGTGTGAATCAAAAATACGAGCAACTGCTCAATCGCTTCTGGTTATACCAGGACGGGCAGAGCAGTGAACGCGTGACGACCTTTTTAAAACAGCAATCCTGCAAGTAGTTTGACCGCAACCGTTAATCGACCGTCGGGAAAACAAAAATCCGCCAATGTTCGAAAGAGCATTTTTAAATTAAAAATTTCGAATTACGAATTATTTGATGCTCAGGGCGTCAGGGAACAGTTGGTGGCCGTAACTCGAGCATTAGTTCGAGACTTATGAGGCAGTCAGGACATTGGCCGAAATGGCAATACGCGGCTTCTTCAGGACTGAGGATGAGGGCTAAAACCAAAATCCTGATTCTCGGGACGGGACATCAAACCATTCAACAATTCAACCAATCAACAATTCAACAGTTTTGCTTCTTCACACTGCATAAAAATTTTCGCATCCCGCCGTGCGGGATAGAAGTTTTGAAGGAAGTATTCTAAGGCAGCACAGCCGCAACCAAAATCAACCACAGAGAGCACAAAGATTTCAAAAAAAAATAAAATTTGTTGACATGTAAGGCGAAGACTCAGCAAATCTGCACAATTTGCTCCCCCTTCCCTTTATTATAAAGAAGGGAAGGGGGGCGGGGGGTTAGGATCTTCATCACAAAAATTTTCGCACGCTAAGACGCTAGATCTTTTGAAGGAAGTATCCTAAGGCAGCAGAGTGGCAACCTTTCAAAAACTGCAAAGGGCGCACAAAAGTAATTTTAATTAAAAATTACGAATTTCGAATTATATTGCGAAGGGGTTAGCTAAGCCCAGGCGGTGAAGGCCTGTCCCGGCATGTCATTTTGAATCCCGCTTCAAACGTAACTCGAGCTTCAGCTCGATACCTCCACTGGCAGACACAAGCGTGGAAAAGTGTATGTGTGTAAGATTTAAGAGTGTAATAGTTAATTAGTTGAATGGTTGAATAGATAAATGGTGCTGAGTGTCATTCTTTTTCCCGATTCATCGGAAAGAAGAATCCCTTACACTGGTAAACTGAACATGCCTTCTCCCGATTTTCAGGGACGAGTAGAGCATTCACAAAGTGCGCAAAGATTGAAAATGGAATATTGCAAATTATCTTAACATATCAGAGTAAAACTATGCAAAGCAGCACAATTTGCTCCCCCTTCCCTTAATTATAAAGAAGGGAAGGGGGCCGGGGGGTAGGAGATTCATCACAAAAATTTTCACATCCCGTCGTGGACAAAGGAGAAAATTCTTTTGCTGCTTTGGTACGGCAATCGTTGAATGGTTAGATTGTTGAATTGTTGAAGAGTTGAAGAGCTTAATAGCTGAATGGACAATCCTGTTGCTTTACATGGTGGGTGTTAGCAATCCATGCGAAACATTCCAATCCTTTCGGCGTTCATAATGTATTGGTTAAGCTACTCAATTTAGGCATTGAAATAGATTTGAATTAAAATTAATATCCTTTTAAATTCAATCCTTTATATTAAGCTTAAAAATGGAGGAGGTTTCTGAGAACCAATTGTTACGCTAATTTTATTGATTGATGTTAGATTGAATGGGTATTGAAAACGGTTTGAAAACATTTTTGGTTTTTAAAAAGAATCTTCTCCATTGGAAGTATTTGACAATTATATTGTCATTAATGACTTTTAGCGCAACGGCACTGGCCCAGATTGGTATTCAGGTACCGCCACCTCCCCGTACGGTCCGTCTGTTTGAACCAACCATTGAAGGGCTGGCCAAGCTAAAATACGATTCCACACTATTTTTTAAACGGCCCGGCGCGTTCAGACGTGAAGTAACCATGGACTCCAGCGCAAAATTCATCTCCATTCGTGAAAAAATTGGGGAAACCGATCTCTTTCTGCCTGCTGTGGTGGACCTGGAAACCTACATGAAGTTGCGTTTAAAACACGATACGCAAAAGCTGTGGCGCCAGGCCATTACCTACCAGTTTGGTCAGCAAACCGAAAGTGGTTTTGGGGCCATAAAACTGGACATCCCGCTTCATATCAAAAGCAAAGCCTTCACGCGCATTTTTGGTTCCGACCGCATTGGGCTGCGCGTAACCGGTAATATCTCTTTTGATCTCTCTGGTCGAAGCGAAAAACGCTCTGGATCGGCCATTTCTGCTCTGGAAAATCAAAATACATTTAGCCCACGCTTTAAGCAGACTCAGCAATTTACTGTGGAAGGGAAAATTGGCGACAAGGTAACGGTTTCCGTTGAGCAAAACAGCGAAGCCACGGTGGATATTGAAAACACCCTAAAACTGCGTTACGACGGCGATGAAGATGAAATTGTACAGAGCATTGAAGCCGGAAACATTTCATTGAGTTTACCAGCCACCAAATACGTGATCTTTGGCGGTTCCAACAAAGGTCTTTTTGGATTAAAAGCCAATTTGCAGATGGGGAATCTGTACATGACCACCATTGCCTCCCTGGAGAAAGGTCAACAACAGGAGCTGACCATCAGCGGAAGCGCCAAAGAATCCAGTACCACCATTCGCGATTATGAGTTCATCAAAAATCGCTATTTCTTTGTGGATAATTTTTATCGCGACCATTTTGAAGACGGCTTAAAAGACGATCCACAAACTTTTTCCTTTGTCGGTGGCACCGAAATTTTGCAATTGGAAGTCTGGGTTTCGACCAGTTATGCCGATGACGGGGTGCGCAGAGGAGTGGCTACGGTGGATCCATGGTCTTATCTGGATGAGAACTTAAAATATCAAAACATCGATCTGGATACGGTGCAAACCAATGAACGTACCAAACAAACGGGCTACTTCAGACAGTTGCAGGAAGGCAAAGATTTTTACTACGACAAGTACCGCGGCTTTTTCTGGTTAAACCAGAACATAGACAATAATCAGATATTGGCGGTGGCCTATGCCACGGCCCAGGCTTTTAGCGATCCTAATGTACCCACTGTGGGTACGCTCAGCGAAACCCTGCAGGACACAAGCCAGGCGGTGATCCTCAAGTTGATTAAACCGCGGCAAATTCAACCGTCTTACGAAGAAACCTGGCCCCTGATGATGCGCAATGTGTACTTTTTAGGGGGCACGAACATTGAAAAAGATGGCTTTGAACTGCGTATTGAAAATAACGTAAACGGCACTCACCAGATCTATCCTGAAGGCAGCGACAAAACCTATTTGAACTTGTTGGAACTGGACCTGCTGGATGAAAACGGAAATCGTGTGGAAGGCGGCGACGAAAAAGTCGATTACAATCCTTACACCATAGATTTTAAAAATGGTATTTTAATTTTTCCCTGTCTGCAGCCCTTTAATCCGGAAAAAGGCAGTCGCTTTGAAGGCCGTTTGCCAGAAAAAGACCTGGTTGACATGTACCGCTTGAACAATTCGAACAGCTCGGAATTTGTAAAGCGCAGTAAATTCGAAATCATTGTCACCTCAAAAAGTACAAAATCCACTTTTGATCTTGGTTTTTACGTTCTGGAGGGCAGCGAGGTTGTAACCCTGGGCGGACGGACGCTGACGCGCGATAAGGATTACATCATCGATTATTTTACTGGCCAGTTAACCTTACTTTCCGCTGAGGCCAAGCGCAGCAGTTCGAACATTCAAATCAAATACGAACGGGCCAATCTTTTCCAGCTGGACAAAAAGACGATCTTTGGCACGCGCCTGGAGTACCGTTTTTGGGACAAATCCTTTATTGGCTTTACAGCCCTGTACATGAACAAGAGCACTCTGGATCAGCGCGTGCGCGTAGGGCAGGAACCGTTTCGTAATTTTGTATGGGATCTAAATGCATCCTTCGATTTTGAACCGCGGATCATCACGCGCCTGCTGGATAAATTGCCGCTTGTGGAAACCAATGCCGATTCGCGTATCGAAATCGAAGGCGAATTTGCGCAGGTGCTGCCCAATCCCAATACCCTGAACAGCAACAGTACCGACGATAAAGACGGAGTGGCCTACATCGACGATTTTGAAGCCAGTAAACGCACCACCACCCTGGGCATTCGCTACCGTACCTGGTCCATGGCCAGTTCGCCGGTCATTATTCCTAAATTGGGCGATCAGCCGATCAATGTACTGGATGCCGACCGTGCCCGGGCCCACATTGTCTGGTTCAATCCTTATCGTCAGGTGCCTATTAAAGACATCTGGCCCAACCGCGATGTTAATGCCCAGACCGGTCAAACCACCGATGTGCTGGGGATTGATATCTGGCGCGATAAGGGCAGCGATCCGGACAGCGCCTGGGCCGGCATCATGCGTTCCACGGCTTCATTCGCCAATCAGGAAAAGACCAAATACATCGAATTGTGGATTCTGGGCAATCAGGGTACGGTGAACATCGACATCGGCCAGATCTCGGAAGACTGGTATGTGCGGGGCAAAAATGTTCGCGGCGAGGACAGTTATGGTAGTCTGAATACAGAGGACAAAAACAACAACGGCTTGCTGGAAGAGGAAGAAGATGTGGGCCTGGACGGAATTCCCGATGGGAAACCAGGCGATGATCCGGATGATAACTGGCGCGAACCTCAATTGAACGCCTGGAACCGCTATGACGGCGTGCTGTACGATGGTATTAACGGAACAGAGGGGAACAGCAAGTCCCGCGAAGCCCATTATCCCGATACCGAAGACCTGGATGGCGACGGTCAGCTTTCCACCACCAATTCCTATTTTGAGTACACCTTTTCTCTGGATGAAAATTCCGGCGATGAAAACGCCAAAAAATGGCTGGTGGGCTCCACAGAGAAAGGCTGGCGTCAATTTCGTATTCCTTTAAAAGAATTTACTAGAGCCATCAATAATCCAGACACTACGTTCCAGCAAATTTTGAATGTCCGTTTGTGGTTTAGCGACCTACCAGAAGAGGAGCGTACGCGAATCTTAATTGCCACTTTTGATTTTGTGGGCAATGAGTGGGAAGAAACGGGTATCGCTCAGGATGAAACCTCGCGCTTTGTCAAAAATGATTCGGTGTTTACCCTGGCTGTTTACAATACCGAGGAAAATGTGGAAGAGATTCCCGGCGGCCCGGAGCCCTACCATTCGCCGCCTGGCGTTACAGGGGTTCGCGATCGGATTACGCGTGCGCTTTCAAAAGAACAATCGCTGGTCATGCGTTTCTTTGGTCTGCAACCCGGGCAGATTGCAGAAGCCCGCAAACAACTGTATCAGAGAATGAGTCTGGTCGATTACAAAAAACTCAAGCTCTTTGTCCATGGCGACCGCATGTTGCCCGCTGAACCGCCGGAATACAATGAACAGGGCGTGCCTCTCTCGGCGCCTTCGCCCATTCGTTTCTATTTACGCTTTGGTTCCGATGACAAAAATTACTATGAATATGGTCAGGATATTTACGCCCATTGGCATCCGGAAAACAATATTGAGATTGATCTGGATGATCTGGCAGCCATTAAAGCTGTCGATTCACTGAACATCGGTACCGTGGACAGCCTGGTCTTTTTGAAAAAATTACGGGGCCGCGTAGAAGCCTATTACAAAGCCGTAGGTAAACCAAGTCTGAATACCATCCGCTATTTTGTGATCGGCGTGAAGCATCGCGGAGATGAGCCCGGCCGCGATAATACGCCCTTTACCGGTGAAGTCTGGCTGGATGAAATGCGCCTTTCGGAGGTGCGTAAAATTAAAGCCACAGCCATGCGCCTTTCTACCAATATGAAATTTGCCGATGTTTTTAATTTTAACGCCCAGTGGGAAAGCAAAGACGCCGATTTCCACAATGTTAGCAAACAATTCGGTACCGGAAATACGGATGAACGGCAGAACTATTCGGCTAAATTGTACTTACACAAATTTTTGCCCGATTTTCTGGATTTGTCCATTCCTGTTGACGGACGCGCTTCTTTTAGCCGAAGCATTCCCAAATATGTGGTTAATACCGATCAATTGACCCATTACCAGAATGATACCTTCGGGAAGAAATTAAAATCGTTGTTTGGCTTAAGAAACCTGCCCGACGACCTGCAAACCATTACCACCAAAAGCGAAGTGTTTGGCATCGGCACCACCATTAAAAAACGGTCCAAATCCAAGTTCTGGCTTTTTCGCTACACCGTGGATGGCATGACCCTGGATATCGACTATTCGCGGAAAAAGAGCAGCAACTGGGAAACCGCCTTTAATCGTTCCGAACTGCTCAAAGAATCGTTTGTCTATTCCATTCCTTTTGGGCGTAATAATGCCATTGAACCGTTTAAATTCTTGAAAAAAGTGCCCCTACTGAAAAAACTCAGTACGCAAAAAGTGTTTTATACACCCTCCAATGCCAGTTTTAATCTGAGCATTTCGAACAATAAAAGCGAGTTATTGCGCAGAAGTAATCCCAAATTAAATGTAACGCGCAACTTAAACACGTCGCGTTCTTTTCGCTTAAGTTACAAAATGCTAAACAGTCTGGATTTTTCCTATTCGCGCAATTACACTTCAGATGCCGATGTCAAAGGGTACTCCCATAAGCAATTGATCAATCGTATTTTCAGCAAGGGGGATTTTGGGCTGAATACCAACATCCGACAGCAATTTCAGAGTAATTACAAACCGACCTTTACCAACTGGTTAAAACCCAGTTTTAGTTTTAGCAGTAATTTTACTTATCAGCTGGTCATGCCCAATGAGTATAAAAATGCTTCCAATTCCATAAACAAAAGAGTGGATCTGAATTTTAGCCCGGGCGAATTTATTAAATCGATCTACACACCCAAAAAGAAGGCCAGCAGTACAAGAAGGCGATCAATAGCCAGCCGACGACGTCGCTCCATTCGTAAAAAGACCCCGGAACAAACCGAACAGGTGCCTGAGGAGAAGAAAGAAGAAAAGAAGAAATTTTCTTTCCCCAATCCTCTGATGTGGGTGTACAACACCATAGCCAGCTGGAGCAATGTGCGAACCAGCATCTCTCAAGACAACCGCGTTCAGCACCGTTATCTGGCCGGTATGCCGGACTGGGAGTACCAGTTTGGTTTCAAACGCAGTCCAGGCATTCCACAGGATTCCACATTAAACGTGAATCTGGTGGGCCCTGTAGAGAGCAAGACCCTTTCTGTGAGAACGTCAACCAGCTTTAAAATTATGAGTAATGTACGCGCCTCTTTGAACCATGATCTGCGCTCGCAGGAAAGCCGTTCGGATTACGGTAAGGCTGGATCGGGGAGTAAATCCACCTCTTATTTTTTCGTAGGAGATGATCCGAAAAGTAAATACCATGGCTTAGCTTCACTGAATGCCTTTATTCCGGATTGGAATGTGCAGGTCAGCGGACTGGAAAAGATGTTCTTTTTTCCCAAATTTGCAAAATCGATCAGTTTAACCCATGCCCATACCAGCAAATACACCGAGAATTTAACTCTAAAACTGGGCGGCGGATTCATACCTTCCACGCAAACTTTTACCAATGCCTGGCAACCGTTGGTGGGCGTTAACATTTCGACCAAATGGGGCGTCACCGGTACCATCCGTTACACCAGCACAACCAATTTCTCCTATTCCAACAGCGGCGGTGCCACTAAATCGGAACAGACCAATTTTAACCTGTCGCTCAGCTACGCCAGAACACAGGGCTTTCGCATTCCAATCTGGCCCTTCAATAATAAAAAATTGAAGAACGAAATCAATTTTAATCTGACCTTTGACGCTTCTTCCAGTAAAACCTTTCAGCGCCAGTTTGGAGAAAAGAAATTCGTGGAAAAGCAAAGCAACAGCAACTGGAAATTGCGCCCGGCTGCTACCTACCGTTTCAGTTCGCGTGTACAGGGTAGTCTGTTTTACGAGACCGGCGTTTCCAGAAACAAAATTTCCGGCAAATATTCCTACAATGAATTTGGCATTACCGTCAATATTGCCATTAGAGATTAACACGAGGAAAATAATGAAAACAAAAGTTTTATTCCTGATTTTTGCATTGAGTTTGCCCTCAGTGTTATTGGCGCAGTTCAATAGTCAAAGAGCCTTTCAATACCTTATCAAACAGGTGGCCTTTGGGCCTCGGACGCCAAATAGCCAGGGCCATGAGCAATGCCTGAAATTTTTACACCAGGAGTTCAAACAGCAGGCAGACACGGTGCTATTGCAAAAATTTGAATGGTACGATGCGTTTCACAAGAAGAATTTAAAACTCACCAATGTAATCGCCGTTTTTCAACCGCAAAAGCAACGCCGCATCTTTCTGGCGGCGCACTGGGATACCCGTCCCCGCGCCGATAATGACAAGCCTGAAAACCGCAACAAGCCCATTCCGGGCGCTAATGACGGGGCCAGTGGTGTGGCTGTTTTACTGGAAATCGCCCGAGTCTTAAAACAGAATCCGCCGGCCAATGTGGGTGTGGATCTCATTCTGTTTGACGGGGAGGACTATGGCCGCCAGGGACATCTGGAAGAGTATTTTTTGGGCTCGCGTCACTTCGCCAGGCATTACAGACCATTGAAATTGAATCATGAGTTTGGTATTTTGATCGACATGATTGGGGACGCCAATTTAACCATTAAACGCGAAGGCTATTCGGTAAAACATTTGCCCTGGCTGGTGGATCGGGTCTGGCAAACCGCGCAGAGTTTAGGCTTTTACGAATTCAGCGATCAATTTTTGGGCTATGTGGATGACGATCATGTACCGCTGCTGGAAGCCGGTATCCCCTGTATTGACGTCATCGACTTCGACTATCCTTACTGGCATACGTTACAGGATACGCCCGACAAGTGCAGCCCGCAGAGTCTGGGAATTGTTGGACAGGTATTGTTGGAAGTGATCTATGAACAATAAGTGGATTTCCGTAAAGGTACTGGCCGCTCCTTTTTTACTGGAATCGCTCTCGGCCCCTATTTTTGCCCTGGGCGCTCAGGGCGTGCAGGAAGAGGAGCAGTATTTTACCATCTTTTTCGCTGAGCACGACTGGAACCAGGACGTGTACCTGACCTTGCTGAAATTGCTCAAAGAGGTCTGGCCGGATTTTGAAGAATCCAGATTAATTGTAGAAACGCACAAAACGGAGAACTGGCTGGAAAACTGGAAAGAAAATTTTAAACCTTTCCGCATCGGTCAATCGATCGTTGTCATTCCCGATTGGGAAGAGTACCCGCCGGCGTCCGATGAAATCGTTCTGAAAATAGCGCCGAAAATGGCTTTTGGCACCGGCCATCACGAAACCACGCGACTCTGTTTACAGGCCATGGAGACCCATTTTAATCCTTCGATGCGTCTGCTGGATGCTGGAACGGGCAGCGGTATTTTGAGCATCTTTGCGGCTAAAAGGGGAGCGACCGGCATCATGGGCGTGGATAACGATCCTCAGGCCATCGAAAATGCCATCGAAAATGCCCGTCTGAATGGCGTTGAGGACAAAATTCGATTTGCGGTTCAGGATGTGGCCCTGCTGTCTTCCGGTGCCTTCGATTTTGTGGTGGCTAATATTTCACGAAATATTTTGTTGATCCTGGCCAAAACCTGGCCGCGGCTTCTGGCGCCCGGGGGACAGCTGCTCCTGTCCGGCTTTTTAAAACAGGATCAGAACATAATCGAAAAAAAATATCTTGCCCGGGGATTTAAACTCGTAACAGCCCTGAGTCTTGGAGAATGGTTGGCGCTTTTGTTTCAAAAGGAAAAGGCAAGATGAACAATGGGCCTCTGGCGGTGATCGACCTGGGATCGCATTCGGTACTGTTGTTAATTGCCCGGAAGTTCAATGATCACCTGGAGCCGCTTTTAGAAGATTTTGCCATTAGCCGTTTGGGGCAGGGACTAAACCAGGGAGGAGAGCTGCAGGAAGACCGACAACGGGCTACCCTGGAAATTTTAAAGCGCTTTAAGGAGAAGGCTCTGGAATATGATTGCAGGGAAATCCATCTGCTGGCTACTGAGGCCATGCGCCGCGCTAAAAATGCTCGCACCTTTGCCCGGCGTATTGAGCAGCAGTTGCAGTTGCCGGTTACCGTGCTCACTGCGCAGCAGGAAGCGACCTACAGTTACCTGGGCGCCATTTCGGTGATTGAGGATTTTGAAGAACAATCGTTTATGGTTATTGATGTGGGAGGGGGCAGCACAGAAATTACCCTGGGCCATGGGCGAACAATCGAACAACATGCGTCGGCGCCAGTGGGCGCTGCGCGCCTGGCTGAATCTATGGGCTTTAAGGTCACGCTTTGCAGTAGCGATCGGCTGGGCCTGATGCAGATTGTGAAGAGCGAACTGCAAAAAGTGGATTTCTGGAATGAAATGGAACCTTCCAGAGTTTTAGTAGGGTCGGGCGGAACCATAACCACCCTGGCCGCTGTCCATCATCAGATGGAACGTTATGATGCACGGCGCATTAACCAAACGGTACTGGATCGGCAACAACTGTGGCGCATGTTTGGTCGGATCAATGCCCTGGACCTGTCAGAGCGCGTGAAATTGGCCGGTCTGGAAGCGGGCCGGGAGGATGTTTTAATCTACGGCATGATTATTTACCTGACCATTATGGAATTGCGTCAATTGCCGTGGATTCGCGTTTCGGCCCGTGGCCTGAGGTATGGATATTTGTTGTGAGAGGCTTTTATCAGAACATATTGGGCGACGGCGGAGGAGTAAATCCTTTGCCAGAACGCTGTTATTAAATTGAATTCCTGCGCTTCGGGGCTGGAGCGACCGAAGCGCTTTAACGAGTCAAATGAGGAGATGTGATGCGAAACCTATTTACAATCAGCCTGATTTTAATCGGATTGATGTTGTGGCGCTGTGACGATGGCGCAGGCCCGGACAAGAAAGAAAAAAATGTACCAGGTAAAATTCTGTGGGTCCATGTTCCGGACAGTATCCAGATTCCGCCGGCCGGCTATTTTAATAAAGCGCTGGTCACCGCAGCCGTTGAAGATTCTAATGGCCTGGATGATGTGGACTCGGTTTATTTTTATTCCAGAAAACCGGACGGTACTCTGGCCAATCAGGGCCGGCCACTGGTCATGGTCGATAATGGCAAATCCTTTAATATCGCTAATCCATGGGAGCAAGCCGGCGATGAAAAGGCCGGTGACGGTATCTATTCGTTAACGATTTTAATTGACAATTCCGCTCAGCCCGGACGCTACTATTTCACTTTTTACATGCGGGATAAAGCGGGTAACCTGTCCAACAGTTTAGTTGATTCAATTGAGGTAGTGCAGCAATGAAAACAAGAACATTTCTTTTACTCATTATGGTGATATTCTGGAGCGTGCAGCTTCTGGCCCAGGCCATGTTTAAAACCTCTTTCAATCTGGTCCGGGATGAACAGCCCTTTTCCGGAACGCTTTACGGCAATGGCATTGTGGATCTGGTAGCCAAAGATTCGATTTTGTGGGTGGCTACCGGTTACGGTTTAAGTAAGGCGGTGTACAACCCTCAGACCAATGATTGGCAGTGGCAAAGTTTTACTGAAAAAGACTACAAAGGCAAAGGCGGCGTTTCGGCTTTTGGCTACATGGATGAGCACACATTCTGGATTGCCACCGCCTTTGACACCCTGACCCGCGCCTCCGAAAAGAGTTTGCCCGCAGGCAGCGGACTGAGTTACACCAGAGATGGGGGAAAAACCTGGGTCCATGTGCCCCAGCCGGTGGATGCGGACACGGTTGAAAACTACGCGCCCACCACAACGGTCATCCAGAATTTGATTTACGATATAGCCTTTGTAGATAGTACCATCTGGATTGCCAGCTTTGGCGGTGGGTTGCGTCGCTCGGATGACATGGGCAAGACCTGGCAGGTGGTGACCACCGATGGTAAATTTTTCTCCAGTTTACAAAATTTGAACCATCGCGTTTTTTCACTTTTAGCGGTGCATGATACCCTGTGGGTGGGCACAGCCGAAGGCATCAGTAAATCTGCGGACAATGGCCAAACCTGGCAGCGCTTTGTTTTTGAACGGGACAATCCGCAATCGATTTCGGGGAATTTTGTGGTGGCTCTGGCCTATCAGCCGGCCAGGAACGCCGTGTGGGCGGCAACCATCCAGGCTGAAGATACCAGTGAATTTCGCGCTGTAAGTGTTACCTACGATGGCGGAAAGACCTGGCAACGCTTGCTGGCCGATGAAGATATTTTTGCCCACAACATCGCTTTTTACAGGGAAGAAGCTTTTGTGGCGGCCGATAAGGGCATGTATCACTATTTGCCGGCGGAACAACGCTGGGAAGTGATCACTGAAATTCAAGATTTTGATTCAGGCAATGAAATTTTTCAGCCGGAATACTATTCGGTTGCCGTGCAAAGCTGGAAAAACTTTGATTTTATCTGGCTGGGCAATGCCGATGGATTAGCCGTAAAACAGTGGAATGATCCTGCGAGTAACTGGCGTGTAATCCGTTCTTTTGTTTCTACAAAAATTCGCCAGAAGCCGGCCGTTTACGCCTATCCGGTGCCCTTTTCCCCCAGTCGCCATCAGTTTATTCGCTTTGAATATGACCAGGATAAGCCCCTGGATGAACCGATTCGCATTTACGATTTTGCCATGGATCTGGTGGCCGAATTACCGGCATCCGCTTTAAAACCCAAGTGGGATGGCACCAATTCCAGCGGGGATGTGGTGGCCAGCGGCGTTTATTTTTTCCGCGCTAAAGTAGGGGGTAAGGTTACCTGGGGTAAAATAGTGGTTGTTAATTAAGGAGTGCAAGAATACGATGAAAAAGTTAATCATACTGTTCTGGAGTAGTCTGTTTATTTTAAGCGGGGGGCAACAGGCCCTGGCCGGTAGTAATGGCGGTTACGCCGGAGCCTTTATGCGATTGGGACTTGGGGCGCGCCATCTGGCGCTGGGCAATAGTTCCGTTGCCGCTCCGGTGGATGCCTATTCGTTCTATTACAATCCGGCATTGAGCGCTTTCCATGAAAAGCGCATGTTCACCCTGTCGCACCGTTTTATGTCGCTGGATCGCAAGTTTGATTTTATTGGCTTTGCCAGTAAAATTCCGCCGGACGCCGGCTTTAGCGTGGGCTGGATTCACAGCGGAGTTGATCAGATTCAAGCTTACAATTTAATTGGAGAACAAACCGGTACTATTGGGCACAGCCTGAACGCCATCTATTTTAATTTTTCGCGGATTTTTGCCCGGCGGCTGGCTTTAGGGTTGACCATTAAACACATTCGTGAAAGTCTGGATTTTGGCAGCGATGCCTACAATGCCAGCGGCTGGGGCTGGGATTTTGGAGCGGTGTTTAGACTGAACGAAAAACTCAGGCTGGCAGCCAGTTTACGGGATGTGGCTTCTAAATTAACGGCCAACACCGAAAAGCTGTTTGAGTTCGGTGGTACTACGGTGTTCAATTTCCCCAAAATCTGGAGCCTGGGCGCTGCCTATCAGACGCCGTTGCCCTGGTTAAGCGTCAATTACGCCTTTGTGGCAACCAGCCATCAAAAGGAACAACACCTCGGCCTGGAAGCCACATACCAGAACATTCTGGCCTTGCGTCTGGGCTACAATAAAGATCAGTTGACCTTTGGCGCTGGAATGGGATTCACGCTGTGGAAATTTTTCTCCACACTGGATTACGCTTTTGTTCCTTCGGTTATTGACGAAGGCGCCAGCCACGTTTTTTCCTGGCAATTTTATCTGAATTAGGGGTAGGACATGCTTCAGAAAATTTTGAGTGTACTCTGGATATTTTTGTTGAGCGCCGTGATTTTGGGGCAGGAGAAAGCTGGCATGGCCTTTTTAAAGTTGCCGGTAGAAGCCCGCTCGGCGGCCATGGGAGAAGCGGCCACCGCTCTGGCCGGCGACGCCTCGGCCATTTACTGGAATCCTGCACTGTTGAGCGAGAATCAATCGAAAAGCCTGGTGTTGATGCACAACGCCTACCTGGCCGACATTGCCCAGGAATTTGTAGCCTTTCAGTTCCTGCAGGGCAGGCACAACCTGGGCCTTTCGTTAAATTTGATGAACATTCCAGGCATCGAGATTCGGGGGGATCGCCCTACTAAAGAACCGGCAGGCACCACAGAAGCCATCAATTTAGCGGCTTCTGTGGCTTACGCTAAAAAAGTCAAAAACAACTGGGCGCTGGGGTTGAGCGTAAAATATCTTTACGAAAAATACTATTTGCAGGATGCTTCCGGCTGGGCCATTGACCTGGGACTTTTCAAATCCGATTTTTTGATTAAAGCCCTGGATTGGGGAGTCACACTGCAAAATGCAGGTAAAATGCAACCTTTAGAGGTGCAGGCCACGCCTTTGCCTTTGATGCTAAGGAGCGGCCTTGTGTACCATTGGGCAGGAGTATTGAACCATCGACAGCTTCAGACTACCATGGATGTGGTTTACCTGATACGCGATCAAAAGATGCACGTACACGGCGGTTTGCAGGCGACCCTGCTCAAATCGTTTGTGGGGCGTGCGGGGCTCAGTTTTGACGGCAATACGTGGAGGTACAGCCTGGGCTTTGGCCTTCAATACGGAGCCTACCAGCTCAATTACGCCTTTTCGCCCTATCCTTATCATCTGGGGAATTCCCACCGTTTTTCGCTGCATTGGCTGTTTTGATTCGGGCCCAGAGCCAGAGACGATTGGAATCTTTCCGCCTGGCGGCCTGTTCTGAAACAGGCCTCAGGCCTCTACCTTCCGGAAAAAGGAACGGACAATCCTACCAGAATGGCAGCCCGCAATCCACACAAAAGGAGCTGAAACAAAAACATTCATTTATTAAACGCTTTTTTGAAATTACCACTTGTTAATGTGGATGCGTTTGGGATTGTAGCGCTCTTCGGGCTCTATTTTTCTGGCCGGGTAGCCGACTGCCACCAGACTGATGGGGATGATGTGCAACGGTAGCTCCAGCAACAGTTTTATTTTTTTAATGCGCTCTTCGCGGGGGTAAACCGCAACCCAAACTGCTCCAAGGCCGGAACCGTGGGCTGCCAGCAAAATATTTTGCGTGGCCGCTGCGCAATTCAGGGCCAGATAGCGATCATTGCTTTCCAGGCCTAAATCGCCGCAAACGGCAATGGCCAGCGGGGCCTGGTAAAGCATCTTGGCATAGGGATGAAAATCGGCAATTTCGTTCAATAGATTTCTGTCGTTGATAATTAAAAAATGCCATGGTTGTTTGTTGTGGGCCGAGGGAGCCTGCATTGCTGCCCGCAGTAAATTTTCAATTTTTTCCTGTTCAACACTCTGGTCTGCAAAATGCCGAACACTGCGACGCATTAAAATGGCTTCCAGAACTTCCACGTTCTTCCTCCAGATGTAGCGTTTTTTTTGTTTGTTACCATTAATTTAGAAAATGATGGACAAAGGTACAAGATGGCGGCCACAGGAAATAAAGCATTGCCAGGGATACAGAAAAGAACATTTTTAAATTACGAATTACGAATTTTTTGAAGTCGCGGGCTTTAGGCCTGGGGTGGCGAATAGCGACTCTGGAGAGTCGCACCACGAATTGCCGTAGGGACGGTCGAATCCTGGCGGATCAGTTACAAACGTGGGCGTAAATTTCGCTACAACCTTGTGTTTTTGTTCAAGCGGTGGTTGTGTAAAGCGAGTTTGCAACTCGCTTAGCGACTCTGGAGAGTCGCGCTACCATTTATTGTCGCGTTGGGGCGGTTGAATCTTTCGAACTGGGCAGGTTACATAGCCGGGCTTCCTTGACTGCTAACAGCCCTGAATTGACAAATTCAATCAGATTTTGAGCAAAACCTTGCCTATACTCTGGCGGGATTCAATAAATCGATGCGCCTCGTAAGCCTGTTCCAGCGGAAAAATTTTACCAACAGCCGGACGAATGTTGTGTTGAAGCACAAATTCGCGCAAACGGTTAAAGCAGGCCATGGTGCGTTGCTGGTCTTTAAGCAAATAACCTAAATGAAAAGCAAACAGGCCGATGGATTTGTGCGACATGGTTGCAATGTCAATGCGCGGTAGATCTTTCCACGTTTTGTACCAGGAAAACGGGTTCCACTTTTTCAGATTGAAACTGGCAAATCCAGCCACCACCATGCGTCCGAAAAAACGCATTAAAGAGAGATTCTTTTTGTAGATATCGCCGCCTACCATCTCCAGGACAACATCCACACCGCCAGCCAGCTCTTTAATCGTCTGATCGTAATCTTCATTTCGGTAGTTAATAGCCTGGCTGGCGCCAATTTTTTTGATGAAATCCAGTTTCTTTTCATTGCTGGCCAGCCCAATGACCGTACAACCTAACTTTGAGCAGAGTTGAACGGCGGCGCTGCCCACGCCCCCGGCGGCCGCGGTAATCAACACCGTTTCCTCTTTTTTGACTTTGGCCATCTCGAACAGAGCTACCCAGGCGGTCATGTAATTGACCAGAAAGGCGGCGCTCTCCTGCATGTTGAATGGTTCCAGGGCGGGCAAAGCCAGATGCTCCGGCACTACTACCTTTTGGGCATAACAGCCATATTTGGCGCCTACCATCACGCGCTGGCCCACGCGTTCTTCATTTACACCCGGGCCCACTGCTTCGATGTAGCCGCTCCCTTCCATGCCAGGAATGTAAGGGCCTTTGGGTTTCCAGCCGTACAAGCCCTTGCGCGACAATATTTCCGCATAGTTTACACCGGCATATTCCAGCTTAACGCGCACTTCGCCCGGGCCGGGAAGCGGTTCTGGCGTTTCCTGCAATTTTAAAATTTCCGGGCCGCCTTTGCCTTTTAATAGTATGGCTTTCACGATTCAAACTCTCCCTTTCTGGTAAAGCGATCCAATAATGAATAAACGACCGGCACAATAAAAAGCGTTAAAAACGTAGAGGTCGTCAAGCCTCCCACAACCACAGCGCCCAGCGGCTTTAACGCCTCTCCTCCCTGGCCCAGACCCAGGGCAATGGGCAACATGCCAAAGACTGTGGTCAAAGAAGTGATGAGTATGGGACGCAGCCGCGTGGCGCCCCCTTCGATGATGGCTTCGTTTTTAGACAGACCTCTTGCTCTCAGTTGTCCGATGTAATCTAATAATAAAATACCATTATTTACAACAATTCCTACCAACATGATGCTTCCCAAAAAGGCGTTGGTGCTGATAGCCGCGTTAAAGATGAACAGCCCCAGCAAAACGCCAATGATGGCCAGCGGAATGCTTAGAGCAATGGTAAAAGGGTGAATGAACGAGTTGAATTGAGAGCCCATGACCACGTAAACCAGGAAAATAGCGATGAGCAGAGCATTGGCCAGACTGGTGAAGGATTCTCTAATGCCTCGGGACATCCCCCCATAGGTGATGAAATAACCACCTGGTAGGCGCAACTGATCCAGAGAACGATGCACTTCATCGGTTACGGCTCTGCGCGAACGTCCCTCAATATCGGCCAGAATTTGCACTGTGCGTTGTTGATCAAAATGTTTGATCTCGCCCGGACTACGATCGGCTTTTACCTTTACCAGACGGCTAAGCGGAATGGCCTGTCCCTGCCTGGTAAAAACCGGCATCTGCAACAGCTGATTAATATCTTGCAAAGATTTTTCTTCCAATTTTAAGATGATATCATATTCTTCTCCGTAGGCGCTGAAACGCGAAACAGGATTGCCCAGTACGGCGCTGCGCAGGGCGCCGGCAATTTCTGCGTAAGGAATGCCTAAATCCGCAGCCTTTAAACGGTCGATTTGTAGCCGGTACTCAGGAAGACCCTCCGCTAAAGACGAGGAAATGTTCACCACCCCGGGGATGCGTTTGATGCGAGCCAGAACGCTGTCTCCCAGGCTTTTTAAAATTTCTAAATTACCCCCACTGATGCGGATATTGATCGGTTGTGTTTGCATGCCCGCCGTAACGTCAATCTGTTTGACTGTGGCCTTTAGCGCTGGAAAAGTATTGCAATAAGCGCGAATGGCCGACATCACCTCTTCCATTTTTCCCGCAAAACGGGGCTTAACGTCCACGGTTATTTTGGCCGAATTGCTCTTGTTCTCGCCGATGCGCACCGATTGCCCGACAATGCTGAAGGTCTTTTCAACCTCGGGCATGGCCAGTAGCTTTTGTTCAATCTGATCAGCAACCTGTAAAGTCTGTTCCAATTTTGTGCCAACCGGCAATTCCAATTGCACTTCAAACTGTCCCTGGTTGATGGCTGGCAGCAATTCCACATCCAGGCCCGGTGCAATAAATACAATGGTCAAAACTAACAGAAGCGTGGCAAACAGCAAGGTGAGCGCCCGATGGCTCAAACTCCAGGCAATGCCCTTTTTGTAATAGAGGGTCGCTTGTTCAATGGCAGCCTGCCACCAGGCAGAAAGCCTGCGTAAGCCACTCTGTTTTTGATCGACGCGCATGAGTTTGTAGCTGAGCAGCGGGACAACGGTCAAGGCCACAATGATGGCCAGAGTCAAGGCAAAAACAACGGTCAGGGCTAATTCGCCCAACAACACAGCGGCCAGCCCGATCAGGAAAGCCAGAGGTAAAAATACGACAATGGAGGTAAGAGTCGAGGCCGTAATGGCCATGCCCACCTCTTGTGTGGCCTTTAACACGGTCTGGAAGCGGTTATCCTTGCCCCTTTTTTGTAGATGTCTGAAAATATTTTCCAGTACAACCACCGAAGAATCGACAATCATGCCCACGCCCAGGGCCAGACCGCCCAGAGAGATGATATTGATGGACAGGCCAAACCAGTTGATGAGCAAAAAGGTGGCGATGATGGAAAGGGGAATGGAGAGGGCAATGATGAGCGTGTTGCGCACGCTGCCCAGGAAGAGGAAAATAACGATGGCCGCCAGAACGGAGCCGATTAGAGCATTGCGCACTACATTGCGAATGGATTTTTTAATGAAAATCGATTGGTCTTCGATGACCTTGACCTTTATGTCCGGTGGGAAAATGGGTTTTAAATCTTCCAGCAATTGTCGTACCTGATTAACCATGGCCACCGTATTGCCACCGCTTTTTTCACGGATGCTTAAGCCCACGATTTCCTGACCGTTTAGTTTGGAAATGGTCAATCGTTCTTTGCGTTTAAATTGCACGCGGGCAATGTCCTGTAAATAGATGGGCAGGCCCGCTTTGTAACCGACGATGAGTTTTTTAATTTGTTGTAAATCGGTGAATTTACCTTGTAGTTTGATCAGTTGTTCGTTAAATGCGCTGTTCAGCTTGCCGGCGGTCACATCTAAATTTTCGCGGGCAATGGTGGCGGCCACTTGCGACAATGACAGACCGTAACG
Source organism: Caldithrix sp. (assembly GCF_056497305.1). NCBI lineage: Bacteria > Pseudomonadati > Calditrichota > Calditrichia > Calditrichales > Calditrichaceae > Caldithrix > Caldithrix sp. The sequence goes on from NZ_JBSMDE010000004.1 coordinate 86,123, forward strand.
ATACAACTGCTGAGCATCCACTCTGATTTCAACGTTGCGTTCGAAGCCGCCGAACAGGATAGCCGTGGCTACATCGGGCAAACGCAAAAATTGATTTTTGATCTTTTTATCCACAAAGTCGCGGATTTCATCCAGGCTTCGTGTGGAGGAGTAAAAACCCAGCTGAATGCCGGGCGGGATGAAATCCTGCACCTGCAGAATTTTGGGTTCCAGCGCTTCTCTGGGAAAACTACTGCGCGCCCGATTGGTTTTGTCCTGGACATCCAGTTTAGCCTGATCAAAATCTACGCCCCATTCAAAACGCACCATTATGCGACACACGCCGTTCTGACAAATGGTTTCCAGCTCATCCAGATGGTCTAAGGTGCTCAATTCTTCTTCCAGCGGTTTGGCGATCTGCTCTTCAATCTCTTCCGGCCCCACGCCCGGATAGGGAACGAGTACCACTACCACAGGCGCTACAAATTCCGGCCAGAAAGACACAGGAATATTGGGAATGGAGAAGATGCCCAGAACAACCAGAGTTACCGTGATCAAAAACGTTGCAACGGGTCGTTTAATAGAAAATTCTGTAAGCTTCATTGTGTTTCCTCTGCTACTACTTGTACGCCTTCATCCAGTAAATTTTGACCAAAAACAACGACGTTTTGTCCTGGACTCAGCCCCTGGCGAATCTCAATATGGTTGCCAAAAATGTTGCCCACATCAACCAGCTGTTTGTGCGCCACCTGATCCTTGATGGTGAACACGAAGTATTCCAGCCCGGATCGCACGAGGGCGTCGATCGGAATGGTTAAAGCGGTTCGCTCTGCCAGTGTAAAATCAGCGCTGACAAACATATTGGCTTTTAGTTCTAATTGGGGATTGGCAATGGTTAAATGCAGGATCAGGCTGTGCGTCTGCGGATCGTTTTGCGGTAAAGTTCGAAAAACATGCGCTTCAAATTTTTGATCGGGCAAGGCCATAAAGTGCACCGGAACAGGATGTTTCAGATTGAGTGAACTCTGCCATTCTTCAGGGATTTTGATCTCAATGAGCAGCGGATCCAATTGCGCCAGACGGAGCAAGGGCTTCTGAACCGTTACGCTGGCCCCTTCTTCTGTAAAATCCTGTAAAATGATTCCAGCCATGGGGGCTTTTACCTCATGATCGGCAAATTCCATGCCCGGAATGTCCTGACGCACCACGGCCAGCACCCCGTCTTTGCTGATCGATTGCCCCAGGGCGTAAAACTTTTTCAGAACGCGGCCGTTAACTTTGGAAAAGACATCGATGGTTTTAAAAGGCTTGCTCAGGCCATAGGCCGTCTTAATCTCTTTAATGGTCTGCTGTTTTACCCGGCTCACCGTAACTCTGGGAAGTCGTTTAATCTCCTTTGAGTCGGATTTTGTGCTTTCCGCCTTTTTCTGACAGGAAATAGTGAGACTGAAAATCAGCAAGGCAATGAGTCCAAAACGCATGACAATTCTCCTGCTTTACATTTGATCCTGAAAAATGGAAAAATTACCGGCCGCTTTGGCCAGTTCGATTTTACTCAAGATGTGGCTAAAAACAGCCTGCCAGTAACTCATTTCGGTTTGCAGCAAAGCTCTTTGCGCATCCAGCAAATCCAGGGAAGAGATCATGCCCTGATTGTATTGCTTTTGTGCCAGTTCCAACGCCTGGCGGGCCAGGGCGATATTAGCCTTCTGGGAAGCGATTTTTTGCGCAGCCTGCTGTAAGGAGATCAACGCCTGACGAATTTGCAAGGAGATGTTGGCTTCAATCTCTTTTTGTTGTTCGCTGAGGGCCTGGGCGCCGTAATACACGCTCTGCGCCTGGTAGCGCGCTGAAAAGCCATCGAACAGTGGCCAGTTCAATTGTAACCCGATGTTGTAATTGGTGTAAAATTTTTCGGGGTCCATGGGATTGAAGCCGTTCATCACAGAAAAGTTGGACACCAGGTCTAAATTGGGCCTGGTGGCGCTGGCTGCCAGATTTTGCTGAGTTTGTAAAACCGCCCTTTGTCGCCCCAATTGTTTTAGCTCGACCCGGTTTTGCCTGGCTAATTGAATTAAGTCAGATTCCTCCAGAGTCAATGGTTCGTATGTCAATTCGCCCATGGGTTCGATGTTGTTGTTTGAACCGGTCACTCTGGCCAGCAGAACCAGACTTTTCTGATATTCGGCGCGCATGGTCTCCAGACGGCTCTGTTCTGTTTTCAATTGCACCTGAGCCCGAAGGAGTTGCAATTTGGGCAATTGACCGGCGTTAAACCGTTTTTGCGTGATTTCAAAATATTTTTGTGTGCGTTGAACATTCTGTTCGGTAAGATGCAATATCTTTTTGGAGAGCAAGGCGCCAAAGTAGGCCTGCAATACCTGAGCCGTCAATAACGTTTTCTGTTTTTCCTGTTCTAAATTTTTGATTTCCAGATTTAGCCTGGCCAGGTGAATTGAATGATCAATACGCCACCAGGTGAACAGCGGCATTTGTAAGCGCAGATCAAGATTCATGCGGTTGGGAGTGCCAAAGGTGAATTTGCGCGGCGGTTCACCGGGTCTGGTGGAAAATTCGATGGTGGTCAGGCGACCTACCCGCGTGTAACCTGAACTAAGGAATAGGCCGGGCAAACGCTGGGCCTGACTGGCCTTCAGTTCCATGCGGGCGCCTCTGATCTGAAAACCTTGCGCCTTTAGCATGTGGTTGGCCTGATAGGCCGCTTGCAAACACTGCTTCAGCGACCAGCGGTCAGCCCCCTGAACTGAGGCCAGAAAGAGAAAAAGTAGTGGTAAAAGAAAATAAACGCTTTTTTTCATGATTCACCCTCTTGTGATTCGTTTTTTTCTTTTTCCAGAATGGCTAACAGACGATTGACAAGCGTGATTAATTCCTGAACTTCGTCCGGAGTTTTACCTTTAACCAGTTCTAGGTAGACTTCGACCATCCTGGCTTTGCGCTCTTCAATCATATTTTTTGCTTTTTTGCTGAGGTAGAGCAAGGTCTGTCTCCGGTCGGCAGGATTGGATTGGCGGACCACCAGGCTCTGTTCCTGCAGGCGCGTGAGCATTTCGCTCACTGAACTCTGAGCATTGCCCAGCCGTTGTTTAAGCTGGGTTACGGTCATTGGCTCATAATGGTAGAGCAACATGAGAATACGGTATTGGGCCAGAGAAAAATCGCCTATCTTAGAAACCTGTCCGGCTAAATGGTGTAGGTAATGCATCAGTCGTGTAAATCCGGCTGATAGCTGTTCTAACTGTTCTGGTTGTATCATTTCATCGTTTTCCGATCTATCGGTTTCCGATATTTTACAAAATTTTGATTGGAAGATCAAGAGAAAGTTGTGTAGAAGTACCTCTCAAAAGCAAGCAACCTGTTTCTTTCCTTTGACTTTCAGGCCTTTATTTAATAATTTTAAATGTTTAGCATTTCTGCGGAACGGATACTGAAAAATTACGTACAAAATGAATAGATTCATGAATTTAAGAGATTAATGAAAAAAATTATTTTAATCGTTTCTATTGTTATTTCCCTGGTGGGCATTACGTTTGTGGCTTTACCCTCCATTTTAAAAATTTCGGGTATGGACCGACCTCTCAAGGACTACCTGTTTAAAAAAATCCTGCAGGAAAAAAACATAGAGGTCGATCTGACCGATTTTAAGGTGGGGCTTGGGACTTTCGAATTGTCGAATCTGTCGGTTACTTCGGCAGGAAAGTCGTTTTATGTAACGATTCGATCCGTGCAATTTGTTTATGACCTGGCAAAACTTTTGCTGCATCCCCTGGATCCCATGCAGGCTTTAAGCGCCATTTCCATCATCGAGCCTCAAATTTTATTTTCCAGAGATTCCTCTGCCGTTGGTCAGGGAAGTTCACAGCAATGGCTAAAAGCGCTGGAGTTTGTGCAAAGGGTGGCCCGAGAAAAAGGAATTCAATTCTTTAGGGTCGAAAAGGGTAGTGCTGTTTTAAAATTAGCTTATGATAAACAGATTATGCTGGCCGATGATTTAAGCGGCATTTTAAAAACCACAGATTTTAATGTTTTTAAACTAAACCTGGACGGCAATTTATTAGGTAATCAATTGCAAAAAATTAATCTGGCCGGTGAGTTAGACCTGAAGCGCGAAAAATTTAAAATTCTGAATCATTTTAATCAGTTTCAGTTTAATCCTTCCGAGCTTTCTCGATTTTATCCGCAACTTAGCGCTTTACAGGCCAATTTAAATGGCTGGCTGCTCATCGAAAACGAGCCCAAAGACTATCGGAATGTGAAAATGAATGGGCAGCTCAGTGTGAATTCAGCTGCACTGCGCCTTGGCACAGTTCAACTCGATTCACTATCGGCGCGGGTCATTGTCAACGCCAACCGGCTTTTTGTCGATTCTTTACAGGCCCGAATGGCCAATGCTCCGCTGAAGGGTCGTTTGTACGTCAAGAATATTTTTCAACCGGACATTTCCGGCAATCTTCAGTTTGATGGGGTTCCGATTGCCAGGCTGTTCCCGAACATAAAAAACCCGATTTTGCAAAAGAGCCGCATTACCTTAAAAACATTTTTTCAATTTGATCTGGCTAAAAAGTGGTTAAGGCTTCGTGGAGAAGATGGGGTGCTGGCCTGGTACGGAGGCGTCCGTTTGCACGATGTTACCTTTGGCTTTCAAAGTTCTACTGATTCGATTCATTTAACGAATTTGCGGGCTCTTTACGGCCAACGGGACACGCTCCGTTTAAGCTTCGCTTTTTTTAGACCGCGTGCTCTGGCCTCGTTTAATATCTTCGCAAGACATTCAGGCGGACGGCATGTCATTCTAGATCGGCTCGATTCAAAACAACACGATATTCAGATCTCAGGGCAAATGAATTTCAAAAAAGAGACCATGCGCGGCACCTGGCGCTACACCATTTTCCGGAAAGCAGATTCTGTTTTAGCCTTGAAGGGAATTTTGTCTGGAACGCGCAAGAACGTGGCCATCAAGCTTTTGCGAGCCAATAAAAAGGATTTTAAAGCGCAATTAGAACTCAGCGATCTGTTTAGCAACTGGACCATTAATAACGGCCTTGTTCTGGAGTTGCCTCTTGAAAAGTTTACCACTATCGAAAGTTTACGCGACTTTTTTGAAAAAACACACACCTATTTAAAATTTTCGGGATCTTTTCGGCAGGGCATCTTTTCAGAGGTGGTCTTTTCAAGAAAAGGAGCCCCTGAAAATCGCGTGGAATTGCTGGCCAGAATTTCAAATCCTCTGTCGGAAACGAAAAGGATTGACGGCCAGTGCCGGTTAAAGAATATTACCGGCCATTTTGGATTTAATGTGTCGCCCGAAAAGATGGATGGCGGCTTCAATTTTCAAAATCAGCTGTCCGGCAATATCCATATCGATTTAAAAAAGTCCGAATATCTGGCCGGAAATCTCAACTTCCGCGATTTCAAAATCATAAAGGCTCTAAGCGATTCCATAGCGCCTGGCGATTTTAGATTAGAAGGCACATTGAACGGGCAGGTGGATTTGGGAGGGACGTTTAAAAATCCTCAAATTTCCGGTCAGATTTCCGGCGATCGTTTTGTTTTTAATGATGTTGGCTACTATCAGAGTTATTTAAAATTTGAAGCCAGTAAATCTGTGTTTAAATTAGATTCTTTATTTATAGCCATCAACAATTTGCCGGTTATTGCCGGAAAGGGATTTGCAGACATTAAAAACGATAGTTTAAACGCCCGATTCAGCGCGCAGGATGTTGACTTTGAACAGTTGTGGTTCACCTTTTTTAACACCAATCCCAGATTAACTGGTACCACGACCTATGACATGCAATTGAAGGGCTCAATGAAACGACCGGAGGTTTATCTCGATTTGCAAATGGAAAATGGTTATCTGGATCGCATTCCGTTTGATCACTTTTCGGCAAATGTGCGAAATAAATATCTGAATGGGGGTAGCATTTTAGATTTTGAACATCAGGCCATCGTTTTTGACCGGCTGGAAATGATTAAAAGAGAACGCTATGCTGTGAACGCCCTGGGAGAAATCCCTTTTGATCCCACCCAAAATCTGGATGTGTTTATCAATTTTAAGGGCGATCTTTTAGGCCTTATTCCCTATTACCAGCCCTTTTTCGAAAAAGCAGTTTCCGATGTGGATATGCATCTGGCCTTTGGCGGGAGCCTTGATCAGCTTCGCCTGAGTAGCGGCTATTTGCTGATCAACAAGGGCGAATTGTGGATGAAAAACGTGGCCAGACATGTGTCTAATATTTCTGGAGTGGTGGAGAAGAAAGGCGACTCGAACCAGATCAATATTATCAATTTGAGCGCTGAACGAGGCGGGGAAACGTTGACCATCAATACGGTGAGAGACATACGGCTGGCAGACGGCCGGCGCTTGCAACCCTGGTACATTAAGAATTTTGACCTGGACTTTGGCGTGTTGCAATTAACCACTACAGGCCACGGCGTTCGCCTGCACATCCCTGGTTTAATGGTTGAAGGCGATGAAGGCCGCCTGTATTTAACCGGCATGGCCAAAGGTGAGGATTTCTATTTTGCCGGGCCCTTAAAACATCCTGTGGCCCATGGTAAGGTGGTACTTTATGACACACGCTTAACCTTCCCCTTCCTCTCACAGGGCGCGCCTGTACAAAAGAACAATGCGGTTCTTAA